>JAAEOK010000060.1 GCA_024244705.1 Alphaproteobacteria bacterium | reverse complement strand
CTAGCAGGGTGCTGAAAAAGTCGGTGAGATGGGCAGGGCTCGCAATAAAAGAATCGACACGGTGCCACTAGCGAAAAGAAAGAATCGCCCCCGGGTCATTTAGGAATCATTCTTGCTCAAATCCGTGCCGGAAATAGTTTTTCAGCACCCTGCTAGTGCGAGAGGTCCTGGAGCGAATCCAAAACTCGCAGCCACATGGCTTTCGCCTGATCGTTGCCTTCGATCAGGGCGTCCTTGGCACGTTCCAAGGCAAAATCGGTAGCCCATCCGCCGTGCTCCTGCATGACGAGTTGCGCCGTCTGATAGACTTGTGATTCGGTCATTGTATTCGACCCCCGTCTTCGACCTTCGTTGAGCCCCATGCTTCGCAAACGGAAGCATAGGATTGGCATTCTCCGCCAACGCCCTTAAACAAATTGTTAAGAACTTCCATACTTTGAGATAAATCCTCGGCTCCGGAGGGGTGCTATGAGTGCCGTCGGGCGGCGTGCGAATATCCTAAGGTTCAGGACGGTAGCGACCGCGGTTGCCCCACGTTGCCGCGCGGGATGATGGAACGAGGCCATGTTCGAGATCGCCAAGATAGCCGATCTTATCGCCACGCCCAGTAACCTGATCTTCATCCTGGTCATATTCGGGACCGGATTGCTGTTTACACGCTGGTCTCGAGGGGGGCGCCGGATCCTTGCGGTGGCGTCCGTCCTGTTTGTCATCGCCGGCGTTACGCCACTGCCGGAAATCGGTGTTCGCTGGCTCGAAGACCGCGTTCCGGTACCCACCCCATTGCCACCGCGCGTCGACGGCATCGTTGTACTCGGTGGCGGCGGTGACGCCGAGCTATTGCAGTCCCGTCCGGAGCATCTGTTGGGTGACGGCAACAGCAGATCGACGGCCTTTTTCACTTTGGCAAATCTCTACCCGGAGGCACGGCTTGTCTTTTCAGGGGGCACCGGCAGTCTCACCTCCGACACGCGCGAGGCCGATATGGCGCGGCAAATATTTCAACGGATGGGACTTGTCGACGATCGCATCATCTATGAGCGCAATTCGCGCAATACCCGCGAGAATGCCGTTTTTTCATATAATTTGGCCAAGCCAAAAGCGGACGAAACTTGGCTGCTTGTGACCTCGGCCAACCATCTACCACGTGCGATCGGCGCATTTCGCAAAGCCGGATGGTCGGTCATCGGCGTTCCCGCGGGGTTCCAGGCGCGCGCTACGGGTGCCGGTTCGTATCGATTCGACGTCCGGCGCGGGCTTCGCCTCGCCGACCTCTTCGTCCACGAAATGCTGGGGCTCGCATATTACAGGTGGGCGGAATATTCGGACGCACTCGTGCCCGGCCCCTAATTTGCTACGTTGACGTGAGTTGCACCGCGCTGGGGGAATGTGGCAAATGTGCATGGCTCGCCACCGGTTCGGGATGCCTGATGTTTGGCCACCGCCTGATTAATGCCGTCATAACCGTCCTCGCATGCTTTTCGCTGCTGACGGCTTCTTCTTCGGCGGCGGACCCCGCTTTCAAGACCTGGGTCCAAGACCTGCGAATTGAGGCACTCTCCAAAGGCGTTTCCGCGGCGACATTCGATCGCGCGTTCAGCGAACTCGAGCCGCTCGACCGGGTACTCGAGCTCGACCGGCGCCAGCCCGAATTCACCCAAACGTTTTGGAGCTATCTCGATAAACGGGTTACCGCCGACCGCATCGTGCGGGGCCAAGAAATGCTGGCTACGCACGGCCCGTTGCTGCGCAACATCCAACGGCAATACCGCGTTCAACCGCGATTTCTGGTGGCGTTCTGGGCCTTGGAGACCAACTTCGGCGACTATATCGGCGACATTCCGGTCATCGCCGCCCTGGCGACGCTGGCGTATGACGAGCGGCGAAGCACATTCTTTCGGTCTCACCTGATTGACGCCCTGCTCATCGTGGACCAGGGCCTCATTTCGCCCGAGCGGATGGTCGGCTCCTGGGCCGGCGCCATGGGCCAGGTCCAATTCATGCCCGAGACGTTTCGCCGTTATGCGGTGGATCATGACGGCGACGGTCGGCGGGATATTTGGAACACGCTACCGGATGCCATGGCCTCTGCGGCCAATTTCCTCAACGCCCTGGGCTGGGACGGGACCAAAACCTGGGGCAGGGAAGTCAGCCTGCCACCCGGATTTGATTGGGAGCTGGCATCGATGTCCGTGGTCAAGCCGCTGACCGAGTGGCGGCAGCTCGGCGTGCGCAAGGCGGAGGGCGGCGATCTACCGGGCGCCGACATCACCGCCTCCCTTATTCTCCCCGGCGGGCATAAGGGCCCGGCATTTCTGATCTACCAGAACTTCCGCGTCATCATGCGCTGGAATGCCTCGATCAATTATGCGTTGTCGGTCGGCTACCTTTCGGACCTTCTCGACGGCTTGCCACGTCTGAGAACTCCGCGCCCGGCCGACGACCGCGCACTCAGCCGCGCCGAGGTCATTGAAATTCAGGATCTCCTCAACCGGTCCGGTTTCAACACCGGGGAACCGGACGGCGTCGTCGGTCGCCAGACCCGAGCGGCCTTGCGCGCCTTTCAGCGCCAGGTCGGGCATCCGCCCGACGGCTACCCGACCGTCGAAATCATTCAGGTCCTGCGGCTGCACACCGCCGATTCGGGATCGACAGTCCAATGAACGCCAATGGCCGGATGTCCATGGACCCCAATCTCGACGGATCATCGCGGCGCAGCCCGCTATCGCGCCATTGGCGATGGGGCGCTGCGGCAGCGACATTGCTGCTGCTGGCGGCCTGCGCCGATACGGCCGAGGACGGCCTGACACGACCCGACGGCGTGGCCACCTACAAGGTTGGCAAACCCTATCAAGTGGCAGGGGTCTGGTATTACCCAAAGATTGATTACGAATATGATGAAATCGGCATTGCCTCCTGGTACGGCGAGCCGTTTCACGGTCGAGCCACAGCGAATGGCGAAATCTTTGACAAAGACGAGATCAGTGCCGCCCACACCACCCTACCGATGCCCAGTGTGGTTCGCGTCACCAATCTCGAAAACGAACGGATCCTGGTTGTCAGGGTCAACGATCGCGGGCCGTTTATCCCGGGCCGGATTATCGATTTGTCGAAAGCGGCGGCCGAGGAGCTTGGATTTCGAAAGAATGGAACGGCGAAAGTTCGGGTCCAGATATTGACCGAAGAAAGTATCGCGCTGGCTTCCGCCGGCCAGACCATCGTCCTGAGCGAGAACGAAAGGGCGGAATCGGTGCCGACCACATCGGTGTCGACGGAATCGCTGCCGCCACCCACGGCGCTCGATACCGCAAACACCCAATCCATAGCGCCACCGGTGGCTACGGCGGATTCGGCAGCCATAATCGCGTTCCCCACCCAACAGTCCGCGAGCCCAAACCTGATCAATTCGACACAGATGTATGTCCAGGCCGGGTCGTTTCTCCACTATTCGAACGCCAGCGCCTTGGCCGACCGATTGACGACGATGGGGCCGACCCTGATCACCCGAACGCAGTTGAACGGGCAATCCTTCTACCGCGTACTCCTTGGCCCGGTTTACGACGCCACGGCAGCGAATCGTCTGCTTGCCAGGGTCGTCGTCGCCGGCCAGCACGATGCGAGGATCATCGTGAATTGATCTTGGCGATGTGCTGTGACACGCTTTCGGTAAATTTCCAACTTAGCGTTCCGGTCGATGTGCGCGGGCCGGTTTGGAAAAAGGCCGCGTTACCATCGTTTCGATTTTGGCACTAATGGAGTGGTCACGAAATCCTATGAAAATCCGACGTAGCAAGTTCATTGGCTGGATCGCCGCCCCAATCGCTTCCGCCGCGGTCACCATTTTCACCGCCGCCTTGCCAATGGAAGCGATGGCGATCGAAACCAATGCGATGCAGGCCTTTCTTATCGATGTCGAAACAGGGACGGTACTGTTCGAAAAGAACGCCGACGAATTGATGGCGCCGGCGTCGATGACCAAGATCATGACTGCCGACCTCGTTTTCGAACGGTTGAGGGACGGACGCCTGTCCTTGGACGAAACGCTGCCGGTCAGCGAAGCGGCGTGGCGCATGGGCGGTTCCAAGATGTTCGTCGACGTCAACACCCAGGTTTCGGTCGAGGACCTGTTGCGCGGCATCATCATTCAATCGGGAAACGATGCGTCGATCGTGGTTGCCGAGTCGATTGCCGGTACCGAATCGGCCTTCGGTGACCTGATGACCGAAAAGGCTAGGGAAATTGGTATGCGCGACACGACATTCCGCAATGCCACCGGTTGGCCCCATGCGGAACATCTTACGACCGCGCGCGACATGGCGACTCTCGCCATTCATACGATCACGACATATCCCGAATTTTATCATCTCTATAGTGAAAAAACCTTCACATACAACGACATAAAGCAAGGCAACCGAAATCCGCTTCTGTACAAGGATCTCGGTGCCGACGGTCTCAAGACCGGACATACCGAGGTTTCGGGATATGGTCTGACGGCCTCGGTCAAGCGCGGCGATCGGCGCCTGGTCCTGGTCGTCAATGGGCTGTCCGGAGTCAACCCGCGAAGTGAGGAGAGCGCGCGGTTACTCTCCTGGGGGTTTCGCGAATTCGAAAATTACCAACTGTTCGAACCAGGCGAGGTCATCGAAACGGCGGAGGTCTGGATGGGCGCCCAACCGGCGTTGCCGCTCGTACTCAACCGTGGTCTTACCCTGACCTTGCCGCGCGCCGGTCAGCGCGATATGAGCGTGTCGGTCATCGTCGATGAACCGGTTCAGGCACCGATCAAGGCGGGAGATCAAGTCGCCAAACTCGTCGTCGCCGCGCCGGGCATGCGACCGGCCAAATTCCCGTTATTTGCCGGACAAGACATAGCCGAACTCGATTTCATCGGCCGGATTGGGGCGTCGCTGAAACATCTCATCTGGGGCGCCGCCAGCTCCGTCCAAGCCAGCTCGAATTAGAGCCGAGCCGCCTCGGCCATGAACGGCGGTCGTTTCATCACCTTCGAGGGCGGAGAAGGCGCCGGAAAATCGACGCAGATTTCCCGCTTCGGCGATGTTCTGCGCGCCAGCGGCCGGCGGGTCGTCGAGACCCGTGAGCCGGGTGGCGCGCCCGGCGCCGAAGAGATTCGCGGACTGCTCGTCCACGGCGAGCCCAATCGATGGGATCCGATGACGGAGACACTCCTCCACTTCGCCGCGAGGTGGCGCCACTTGACCGAGACGGTCTGGCCGGCGCTCACTCGCGGAGATTGGGTGCTCAGCGATCGTTTCGCGGATTCGACTCGCGCCTATCAGGGTTTTGCCCAGGGCCTGGGGGATCGGAAGGTGACCGATCTCTATGCCTTGATAATCGGAGATTTCGCCCCCGATTTGACGGTGGTCCTGGACGTTCCGGTCGAAATCGGACTGGCCCGCGCCACCGGGCCGGAGGATCGCTACGAGCGGATGGGGTCGGAATTTCATCAACGGGTTCGGCGCGCCTTCCTGGAAATCGCCGAGGCGGAACCGGAGCGCTGCGTTGTCATCGATGCCGGCCGCGACATCGAAGATGTCGCTGCCGATGTCCGCACCACTGTCAGTGCACGGTTGAACGTGGATCTGTCATGAGCGACACCGATGGCGCCGCTCCACCGGCACCGGTTGGAGACCTGGTCGGCCACGAAAATGCCGCCGATGAATTCCGGCGGACGGTTGCCGGCGGCCGGGTGGCACATGCCTGGCTGCTGACCGGGCCGCGGGGCATTGGCAAGGCGACATTTGCCGTTCACATGGCGAGCTACATGCTTTCCGGAGCCCACTCCGACGACGGTGGCCTTTTCGATGACAAGGGTGGCTCGCGCGGCGCGTTCCAGGCGGCCCCTGGAAACCATCCGGATCTCGTGATGATAAGACGGGAACCGGCGCCCGACACCGGAAAGATAGCAAAAGAGATTCCGATCGAGGCGATCCGCAAGGTGACCGCATTTCTCCGCCTCACGCCGGCCGCTGGCGGGTGGCGTGCGGTGATCATCGACAGCGCCGATGAACTCAACCGCAATGCGGCGAATGCACTTCTTAAATTACTTGAGGAACCTCCAGGCAACGTCTTGATCGTCCTTATTAGTCATGCTCCACGAAGTTTGCTTCCGACGATTCGGTCGCGGTGCCGGCAGTTGGCCTTGTCCCCCCTCAGCTCCGATGCGACGCGAAGCGTATTGGAATCGCTCATGCCCGACGCAGCGCCGAATGACCTTGCGCTCGCCACCAGCCTGTCCGAGGGATGCCCGGGGCGGGGTCTGGGGCTGCTCTCCGGCGAGGGGCTGACATATTTTCGCGAGGTCGCGGACGGTCTTGAAAAATTGCCCGATATCGATGTCGGCGCCGTCGATGCCCTTGGCGATACGGTCGCGCGGGCCCGCGACGACATTCCGTTCCACCGCGTTTTCGAGTGCTTCGAATGGTGGCTATCCCAATTGGTCCGGACGTCCGTCGGGCTGCCCGCTTCCGATTGTGACACGGATGCGGTAGCCGTTTGGCGGCGCCTCGCCGAGCGCCGGAGTCTTGAACAATGGTTGGAGGTATGGGACAAGATCAGCCGTCTTCACAGACGGACGGAATACGCCAATCTGGACCGAAAACAGGCGGTCATTAGCGCGTTCAATATCATCGAAGCCGCGGCCCGGCCCTAACCGACCCGGCGGCGTAGACGGCGAGTTTGCGCTGTGGCTCGGTAGGGAGAAGCAGAACGATGGCCGGCACGCGATCCTATTACATCACAACGCCGATCTACTACGTCAACGATGCCCCCCACATCGGCCATGCCTATACCTCCCTGGCTTGCGACGTCCTCGCTCGGTTCAAGCGGCTCGACGGCTTCAACGTCCGCTTTCTGACGGGGACCGACGAGCACGGGCAGAAGGTCGAAAAGTCGGCGCGCGCGGCTGGATTGGACGCCCAGTCATTCGCCGACCGGGTGTCGCAGAATTTTCGCGATCTGTGCGTGACCCTGAATTTCAGCAACGACGATTTCATCCGCACCACCGAGCAACGGCATATTCGTTCCTGCCAGGCATTGTGGCGGCGTTTGATCGACAACGATCAAATCTATCTCGACACCTATAACGGATGGTACGCGGTTCGCGACGAGGCCTATTACGGCGAAGAGGAATTGACCACCGACGCTGACGGCGTTCGCCGTGCCCCGTCCGGCGCCGAAGTCGAGTGGGTTGAGGAGCCGAGCTATTTTTTCCGGCTTTCGGCGTGGCAAGACCGGCTGCTCGAGTTCTACGACGAGAATCCCAGCTTCGTCGCTCCCGAAACACGGCGCAACGAGGTCACCAGCTTCGTCTCCGGCGGCCTGCGGGATCTGTCGGTGTCGCGGACCAGCTTCGAATGGGGCATTCCGGTGCCGGGCGACGAGGCGCACATCATGTACGTCTGGCTCGACGCATTGACGAATTATATCACCGCCGCCGGGTTTCCCGACGTGGACGAGGCCGATTTCACGACATTTTGGCCGGCCGATCTCCACATGGTGGGCAAGGATATCTTGCGCTTTCATGCCGTCTACTGGCCGGCCTTCTTGATGGCCGCGGATATCACGCCGCCGCGCCGCGTATACGCCCATGGTTGGTGGACCAACGAGGGCGAAAAGATTTCCAAGACGGTCGGCAACATCATCGACCCGCACCATTTGGTCGACACCTATGGTCTCGATCAGGTGCGCTATTTTCTCCTCCGAGAGGTTCCGTTCGGCAATGACGGCGACTTTTCCCATAGCGCGATGGTGGGACGAATCAACGGCGACCTGGCCAACGATTTCGGCAATTTGTGCCAGCGCGTTCTGTCGATGATCAACAAGAACTGCGATGCGAAGGTGCCGAGACCGGGCGATTTCGAGGCGGCCGACGAGAAGCTGATGCAGGCGGCTCAGGCGCTTCTGGCCGAAATGCGGTCCCATCTCGACGCCCAGGCCTTCCACCGGGCCCTGGAATTGATCTGGACGGTCATTGCGGCGGCAAACCGGTACATCGATGAACAGGCGCCGTGGGCGCTTCGACGCAGCGACCCGGCGCGAATGGAGACCGTGCTTTACGTTCTGGCCGAAGTATTGCGCCACCTCGCGATCTTGCTGCAACCGTTCGTGCCGGGTTCGTGCGCCCGTCTGCTGGATCAGCTCGCGGTACCGAATGAGCGGTGGACGTTCGCCGCCCTCGGTTCGGTTGGCGCGCTTCAACCCGGAACGACCTTACCAAAACCGGAAGGCATCTTTCCGCGCTACGTCGAAGGTGAAGACGGTGAGTCGTGAGTCGATGCTGGTCGACAGCCACTGCCATCTCGATTTTCCCGATTTCGAGACCGAGCTCGATGACGTGGTCGGTCGGGCAGGGGAGGCGGGGGTCGGCTGCATGGTTACGATTTGCACCCATCTGAGCCGCTTCCCATCGGTCCTCGCGGTGGCGGAGCGCTACGGCAACATCTTTTGCAGCGTTGGCGTTCACCCGCATGAGGCGGCGCCGGAGGGCGTTAGGGACCCAGCCGAACTGATAGATCGCAGCGCGCACCCAAAGGTCGTCGGGATCGGCGAAACCGGACTCGATTACTATTACAAACACAGCCCGCCGGATGCCCAGAGGGCAAGCTTTCGCGCCCACATAGAGGCCGCTCGCGAAACCCAGATGCCGTTGATTGTCCACACCCGGGACGCGGATGCCGACACAATCGAGATTCTCACCGAGGAGGTCGCCCAAGGTGCTTTGCCGGGTTTAATTCATTGCTTTAGTACGAGTCGGCAACTGGCTGAAAAAGCAATAGAACTTGGTTTCTACATATCATTGTCGGGCATCGTGACCTTCAAGGCGGCGGAAGATCTGCGAACGACGGTCCAGGATCTGCCGCTCGACCGTCTGTTGATTGAGACCGACGCCCCGTATCTGGCGCCGGTTCCCAAGCGGGGCAGGCGCAACGAGCCGGCATTCGTCGCATACACGGCCGCCTGCGTGGCGGACCTCAAAGGGCTGGAACCCGAGGCTCTCGCCGCAGCGACGACGCGGAACTTCTTTCGCCTGTTTACCAAGGTTCCGCGACCCGCCGAATTCGTTTAAGGCGCCGACGGCCATGCGTGTGACGATTCTGGGCTGTGGCGGATCGGGCGGCGTGCCGGTCATCGGCGGCGTGGACGGGAAGGGGGCCTGGGGTGCTTGCGATCCCGCGGACGAGCGCAATCGCCGAACGCGGTCGTCGATCCTGGTCCAGGATCAGGGTACGAACCTCCTCGTCGACACCGCCCCCGACCTGCGTCATCAATTGTTGGTCGCGGGGGTCGCCGATATCACGGCCGTGCTCTACACCCATACCCATGCCGACCATATCCATGGGATCGACGAGCTACGTGCGGTGAAAGCGCACCGCGGCGCCGCGGTCGATGTCTACGGCCAGCGTGCGACGATGAATGCGCTCCGCGCCAGGTTTGGCTATGTTTTCGATGGCTCGGGTATCTATGCGCCGACCTTGACCCCACATGTCGTCGACGGCCCATTGGCGATAGCGGGTCTACGAATTGAGCCCTTCGAACAGGGTCACGGCACCGAGACCACCACCGGTTACCGCATCGGCGACATGGCCTATTCGACCGATGTCGAGAGTTTGGATGAAGCAGCGTTCGGGGTGCTCGCGGGGGTCAAATTGTGGATCGTCGACTGCCTGCAAACGGCGCCCCATCCGACCCATGCGCATTTTACCAAGACCGTTGAATGGATCGGTCGCGTGGCCCCGGAGCGCGCGATCCTGACGCACCTCGGCATGAATATGGACTACGCAACGGTCCGCGCCATGTGCCCGGACGGCATCGAGCCGGCCTTCGACCAGCTCGTGATCGAACTTTAGATGGTTGGCCATGGATTTCGATCGACGCTCGATCGTCAAATCGATCTCGCTGTCCGAAAGAGGAGGGACGTGGGGTGTCTCGGTCAACCTTGATAAGATGCCGCATGCGTTGATTCGAATCGAGGAGTATGGCTGGTGGAAGCCCTGAAAGAGGCGGCGGTCACGGTTGTTGTCGTCATCGACTATGGGGTCGATCAGGCGGCGGCATGGGCCGATCTTCGGCGCAGCCTGAGGGGCATCGCGGCGCAGGACATCGAAGAGCATTTTGACGTGTTTTTCGTGGAAAGCCGGGCCCATGCCGAGCGCATTCCCGACGATCTGGTCGAAATTCTTCCTGCGCTACGGATTCTGATTTCGGACGGGACCACCGCCTATGATCTGGTGCTCGACGGTGCTCGCGAAGCGAACACGGAGCTATTCGCCACTCTCGATGCAGACTCGGTGCCCGACCCGTCGTGGCTGCGTTATCTGGTCGCAGCGATTCGGGCACGACCGGATGCCGCAGCCGTGTGCGGTCGCACGACCTATGGCAACCGGGGCTTCATCTTTCGAATTCTCGCCATCCTCCAACGTGCTCCGCTGGAAGCTTTTCCGCCTGGTGAGATGACCTATGTGACGAACAACAACGCGATCTTCCAGCGCTCCGTGTTTTTCCGCCATCCGTTGACCAACGAGGTCGGCCCATTCGGAACCGGCCTTCATGGAAAGAGGGTGCGAAGCGCCGGCTACCGCCTCTATCACGAGCCGGCCGCCCATGTCGTGCACTCCCATGACGGTTGGCGGTTCGAGTATGCAGTTCGGACCCAAACCGGGTTCGCTTCGATCCGCTCGCGGCAGATCGATCGCTCCTTACCGCGGGCTTGGCTGTTGCGTCTCGGTTATGCGGGGATCCCTTTGATCGTCGCCTTTCGAACGATCAAGAGCACGATCAATTGTATTCGCTTCCACGTCGCTTATCGCGTGCCGTGGTATGTGTTGCCGATTACGCCCGTTGTCGCACTGGGCGTCCATTTGCTCGAGGTACCGGGGATGGCCCGAGCCCTCCGCGGCGCACCCTCCGTGCGATCGGCCTATCGCTAGGTGCGTGTGTACCGGAAAGCGGATGTTATCCCGTGAAATCAATTGGGTGCGGACCGGCGTTAACGTGCGGCGTGACCATTTGACGGAACCGAAGCGCTGCCTTGCCTATCGCAATCGATATTTTCCATAATATACATTATGCGACTTTCTGATACTACTCGGGCGATGCTGCATGGACCGACTCCCCCAAACGGCCCGGCCCTTTCCAGGCCGCTCCACGCGCAGTCTCGGCGCTCACGCGACCTTTCCACGTTCCGTGACCTTGGTGTACCGTGCCGGCCTTCAGAGCCCACTTCAAACCGTGCTAGCCCGTCATGTCGACTGTCCCCGCCCCGATCGACCGTCTCCTCGATATCATGGCACGCCTGCGCGACCCGGTGTCTGGTTGTCCGTGGGATGTCGAGCAGAACTTCGCAACGATCGCACCCTACACGATCGAGGAAGCCTACGAGGTTGCCGATGCCATCGAACGCAACGATCTGACCGAGTTGCGCGAGGAATTAGGCGATCTTTTGCTGCAGGTCGTGTTTCATGCGCGGATGGCGGAGGAGCAAGGCGAATTCGACTTCGACGACGTCGCCGCCGGCATATCGGACAAAATGGTGCGTCGTCATCCCCACGTCTTCGGTGGCGCCACCGTCGACGACGCCGAATCGCAAACCCGAGCCTGGGAAGAGCAAAAGGCCGCCGAACGCGCCGTCAAGGCAGCCTCGGATGGGGAGAAATCCCGCGCCGGCGGCGTCCTGGGCGGACTTCCGGCGGCATTGCCGGCGCTGCTTCGCGCCTACAAACTTCAGAAGCGCGCGGCGCGGGTCGGCTTCGACTGGCCCGATGCGAAGCCGGTTTTTGACAAGATCGATGAAGAAGTCGCTGAAATCAAAGCGGAACTTTCGTCAGGCGATCACGATCGGCTGGCCGATGAAATCGGCGACCTTTTGTTTGCCTGCGCCAACCTGGCGCGTCACCTTGGGGTCGACCCCGAGGATGCCCTGCGCCGCACCAATGCGAAATTTGTCCGCCGTTTTGAAGCGATTGAAACCGGGCTCGAGGCGCGTGGTACAGCAGTGGGCGATGCCGGGCTCGAGGAAATGGAAAAGCTCTGGATCGAAGCCAAGGAACGGGAACGCCGCAACGGCGCGTCTTAGGTCGCCCGCGACCCATTCTTCCGAAGGAGAGTTTTGATGAACGACCAGGTCGTCTTCATTACCGGCGCCACCTCCGGATTCGGCGCCGCCAGCGCGCGTCGCTACGCCAAGGCCGGGGCTACGCTGGTGCTGCTGGCGCGGCGCATGGACCGGCTCACCACGTTGCAGGAAGAGCTCGAGACCCCGGTCCATGTCCTCAATGTCGATGTCCGCGACCGCGACGCCGTTTACGACGGCGTCAGATCCCTCCCCGCACCGTTCGACGAGATCGATGTCCTGATCAATAACGCCGGCCTGGCCCTCGGGTTGGACAAAGTGCAAGACGCGGACATCGAAGACTGGGAAGTCATGATCGACACCAATATCAAGGGCCTGCTGTATGCCACCCATGCCGTCCTTCCGGGCATGGTCGCGCGCCGTCATGGCCATATCGTCAACCTCGGCTCCGTTGCCGGAACCTATGCCTATCCCGGCGGAAACATCTATGGCGCGACGAAAGCCTTCGTGAATTTCTTCTCGCTGCAGCTCCGCGCCGATCTTCTCGGCAAGGGGATTCGCGCCACCAGCCTCGAACCGGGACTGTGTGAAACCGATTTTTCGGAGACCCGTTTTAAGGGAGACTCCGAGCGCGCCGCGGCGGTTTACGAGAATTCGGGGGCGCTGCCGGCAGAAGATATTGCGGAATTGATATTTTGGATCACGTCGCTTCCGAACCGCATCAATATCAACCGGTTGGAAGTGATGCCGTTGACTCAATCGTTCGCGCCGCTGAGCATTCATCGCGAGGATTAAGTTGAGAGATAGGTTTTAAGTATTTGATATTTATTTATATTACTAATTCTCATCCGATCAGCATGAAATATTCTCATTGGTGGGCTCGGGTCGCCCTGTTGCCATGATCGCGGCCGCCAGATTAATCCCGCTGGCTAGTCGCCAAAAAAAGGGCCGCCTTGTCGGGCGGCCCTTCGAATTCGGCTTGTGGACGGCGCGCTAGAAATCCATGCCACCCATTCCGCCCATCCCGCCGCCCGGTGGCATGCCGGGCATGTCCTTCTTTTCTTCCGGCTTCTCGGCGACCATCGCCTCGGTTGTCACCAACAGTCCGGCGACGGAAGCCGCGTCCTGGAGAGCGGTTCGAACCACTTTGGCCGGGTCTATGATACCGGCCTTGATCATGTCGCAGAATTCGCCACTCTGGGCATCATAGCCCCGGTTCTGGTCTTTGCCTTCGAGCAGCTTACCCACGATAATCGACGCATCGGCCCCGGCATTGGCTGAAATTTGCCGCGACGGCATGGCCAACGCGCGGCGCACGATGTCAATACCAACCCGCTGCTCGTCGTTGGCCGGTGCCAATTTGGCGAGCGCCCGGGTGGCGTAAAGCAGCGCCACGCCGCCGCCCGGCACAATGCCCTCCTCGACCGCGGCCCGGGTCGCATGCATCGCGTCTTCGACCCGATCCTTGCGCTCCTTGACCTCGATCTCGGTGGCACCACCGACACGCAGAATCGCGACGCCGCCAGCCAGCTTGGCCAACCGCTCCTGCAGCTTCTCGCGGTCGTAGTCCGAGGTCGTGTCCTCGACCTGCCGGCGGATCTGCCCGCATCGGCCCTCGATATCCTTTTTCTTGCCGGCGCCGTCGATGATCGTCGTTTCTTCCTTGGTGATCACCGTCCGCTTTGCGGTACCCAGCATGTTGAGGGTGACGCTCTCGAGTTTGATGCCGAGATCTTCGCTGATGACCTGGCCACCGGTCAGGATCGCCATGTCCTCGAGCATCGCCTTGCGACGATCGCCAAAGCCCGGTGCCTTGACGGCCGCGACCTTGAGGCCGCCGCGCAGACGGTTGACGACGAGTGTGGCGAGCGCCTCACCCTCGACATCCTCGGCGACGATCAGCAGCGGGCGGCTCGACTGCACCACCGCTTCGAGCAACGGCAGCATCGCCTGTAGGCCGGACAGCTTCTTCTCGTGGAGAAGGATGTACGGATCCTCGAACTCGCATACCATCTTGTCGGCGTTGGTGACGAAGTACGGTGACAGATAGCCGCGGTCGAACTGCATGCCTTCGACGATGTCGAGTTCGGTCTCAAGGCTCTTCGCCTCCTCGACCGTGATGACACCTTCATTGCCGACGGTTTGCATCGCCCGTGCGATGAAATCGCCGACCTCGCGATCACCATTCGAAGAGATCGTCCCGACCTGGGCAATTTCAGCACTGGTCTTAACGGCTTTCGCCCGTTTCATCACGTCGGCAACGGCGGCGTCGACGGCCATGTCGATACCCCGCTTGATGTCCATCGGGTTATGCCCGGCCGCAACGGCCTTGATCCCTTCCTTGACGATCGCCTGGGCCAGAACCGTGGCCGTGGTCGTGCCGTCGCCGACCAGATCGCTGGTCTTGGAGGCGACTTCGCGCACCATTTGGGCGCCCATGTTCTCGAATTTGTCCGAGAGTTCGATCTCCTTGGCGACGGTGACGCCGTCCTTGGTGATCCGCGGGGCACCAAACGATTTGTCGAGAACGACGTTGCGGCCCTTCGGACCCAACGTCACCCTGACCGCGTCGGCGAGAACGTCGACGCCGGCCAGCATGCGCGAGCGGGCGTCGCCAGAAAACTTGACTTGTTTGACCGCCATATTCGGCCTCCTATTGGATAATTCCCATGATGTCGGATTCCTTCATGATCAACATATCGTCGCCGTCGATCTTGACCTCGGTTCCCGACCATTTGCCGTAGAGGATCACATCGCCTTTCTTGACGTCCGGCTTAACCAGCTTTCCATCATCGCCCCGGGCGCCGGGACCCACGGCGACGATCTTGCCCTGCATCGGCTTCTCCTGGGCGGTGTCAGGGATAATAATGCCGCCTGCGGTTCTTTCCTCCGCATCTAAAGCTTTGACAACAACTCGGTCATGTAAAGGCCTGAAATTCATAGCATTCCCCCACTAGGTAACGGTAAATCTGGTCCTGATTCGAAAATTCCAACTATTAGCACTCGCCATTCAGGAGTGCCAAGTCCTATGTGGGCAGAATTACGCTGCGGTCAAGAAAAACCTGAGCAAATTCAGGGAGAAGGTGAACAACGGACCGGATGATGGAGGATTTGCGGCCAAGCCATCGTTCCGACGCCGCCGATCAACGCATCGAACGTGAGACGTCAGCCTCCTCTTTCGTGCTTTCCGGGCCCGATTTGAGGCGCTCGAAACGACCGATATCCGCCTCATCGAGGCGAACCAACAGGCGAATTTCGTCGGGCCCGTCTTCACGGCTCAGCACGGTACCATTCTGATACAGCCAAGCGAGCTTGGCGCCCTCGGACGGCGCGATGGAGATCTCGACCGCGCATCGCGCCGAGTCGAACGTGGCGTCGATGCGGTCGATCAACTCGACGCAGCCTTCGCCGGTCAGCGCCGAAACCAGCACCGCCGGCCAATTGCCGCCCAAAAGCCGCGCCATTATGGCAGAGCGAACAGAATCATCGAGCCGATCGGCCTTGTTCAGGGCTTCGATGCCCCGTCCATCGGACAGGTCGTTGCGACCAAGATCCTCGAGGATCGTCTGGACGTCCTCTTTCTGCGCCTCGGCATCGGGATGGGAGATGTCGCGGACATGGACCACCAGGTCCGCCTCGACGACCTCCTCGAGGGTTGCCCGAAAAGCCGCGATCAAATCGGTCGGCAGATCGGATATGAAGCCAACCGTATCGGACAGGATGGCCTCGCGTCCCGACCGCAATTCAATCCGCCGCATGGTCGGGTCGAGGGTGGCAAACAACATATCCTGCGCGCGGACATCGGCCCCGGTGAGGCGATTGAACAATGTCGACTTGCCGGCATTGGTATAGCCGACGAGGGCGACTACGGGGAACGGGACCCGCCGCCGCGCCGCGCGATGAATACCGCGGGTCCGCGTTACCGTCTTCAATTCACGCTTGATTCGAATGATCCGTTCGCCGATCAGGCGGCGGTCGATTTCGATTTGGGTTTCGCCGGGTCCGCCGACGAAGCCGAGGCCGCCGCGTTGCCGTTCGAGATGAGTCCAACTTCGCACCAGTCTGCTGCGCTGGTAGGTGAGATGGGCAAGCTCGACCTGTAACGAACCCTCCCGGGACCGCGCCCGGGCACCGAAAATCTCAAGGATCAGCGCCGTACGGTCGATCACCTTTGCTTCCCAAGCGCGCTCCAAATTGCGCTGCTGAACCGGGCTCAAGGCGGCGTCGACAATGACCACGTCGATGTCCAAGGCGGTCACCGTCGACGCAAGATCCGACACCGCCCCCGCACCAAACAATGTCGCCGGACGCGGACGCCTCACCGAAACGATTTCGGCATGGGGAACAACAAGCTCAATCGCTTGCGCGAGACCGACCGCCTCGTCGAGGCGAGCTTCGGCGCTCCGATTATCCTCCGCTGAGGTCGAACGAATAAGCGGGTGCAGGACTAGAGCGGATTCTATATCGCTCCCATTCGCGCCTACGGCTGGCCTGCGCTCGGTCAAGCCTCGATCATTCGCCGTCGGCTCCGGCGGCGGCGGCTTCCTTGTCGGCTTCGAACAGCTGGATCGCCGATGCCGGCATCACCGTCGAAATTGCGTGCTTGTAGACCAGTTGCGAATGTTGGTCGCGGCGCAGGAGGACGCAGAAATTATCGAACCACGTAATGATACCCTGAAGTTTTACGCCGTTGATCAAAAAGACCGTAACCGGGGTCTTGTTCTTGCGGACATGGTTCAGGAACACATCCTGGACATTCTGGCTTTTTTCCGAAGGCATTTTCTTATCCTTTCTTTTGCTGATTTGTTGGGACCCTGTCCGAACGGGCCCGTACCGTGTTGTCGCAGTTCCCACCAACGCGCGGAGCGACACCACAAAATATGGTGTTTTGGGGCCTTCGAACAAGCATCAACAAGGCCTCAAAGTCAGGTATGTGATGAATCGGCTGCGCATATGAGAATTCCGCGGTCCCGGGGTCGGCCCCGCCGATCAGGACCGGAACGCATCCGGCGGCCCGGGCGCACGCCATATCGATGCCGGCGTCACCAACGAACCAAACGGCGGGGCCCGGCGGCGGACCACCTGCAAGCGCCAACTCCACCGGTTCTCGTGCCGGCTTGTCGCGAGCGGCATCGCTCGCGCCAACGACCCCATCGAAGAGCGTCCGCCACTCGAGATGAGCGATTTCGCTCCTAAGAAGATCGCCCTGCTTGTTGCTGACGATGCCGAGATAGTATCCGTCCCGCCGCAGTGCCTGCAGCGCCGATTCCGCGCCCGGCAACGGTCGCAGCGCTCGCAAATGATGCTTCCGAAAAGCCTTGTAAAAGACGTCACGCGCGCGGGGCCACTCGGCGCCAAACATTCGCGGAAAACTGTCCCCCATCGATTCGCGGACCCTGTCATGGGTCTCCTCGAGAGTCCAAGGCGCCTGCCCCATCGCTTCCATGGTCGCGTTGACGGCCAGATGGATTGCGGCCCAATTATCGACGAGGGTCTTGTCCCAATCGAAGAGGATTGCACGCGGCGTGTCGTGGCTCAAAAGTACTCCAGCCGTACCGAGAACATTTTCTCGACCCTTTTGACGGATTCCGCCGCCGCCAGGAGGACCACCATGTCGCCGGCCTGGATGACCGCTGAAGGTCTGGGCATTATGATGTTTCCCTCTCGCAATATCGCGCCGACGATGATGCCCTTGCCGAACTTGATATCCTTGAGCGGCCGGCCGACCATACCGGACGTCTCGAGGGCTTCGGCCTCGATGATTTCGCCGAACCCGTCGCCGAGGGAATGTACCGACCGAATTCGGCCCCTTCGCACATGCTGAAGAATGGTCGAAACCGTGATGGCGCGCGGATTGACCACGACATCGACGCCGAGCGTACTGATCAAGGGCTCATAGGTGATGTTGTTCACCAATGTTATGATTCGTTTCGCGCCCGATCGCTTGGCGAGCAACGATGACAAAACATTGACCTCATCGTCGTTGGTCACCGCGATCACCGTCTCCGCCTTTTCGACCGCTGCCTCCTCGAGAATCTCAGGATCGAGCGCATCACCGTTGATGACCGTCACCTCCGGCACCATCTGCGCGACTTCGCGGGCTCGCGCCGCCTTGAATTCGATGATCTTGATCGCGGCATCGGAATCGTCTTCGTTGATCTGGCGCGACAAGTTGAGCCCGATATTGCCGCCGCCGATAATGACGTGCCGGTGGGCTTGATCTTCCTCGTGCCCCATCGTCGCAAGGGCGCGCCCGACATGCTCGCTGTCGGCGACGAAATAGACATCGTCACCGGGCATTAGCACCTCATCGCTCGACGGGATGAACGGCTTATTGCCGCGCACGATCGCGACGATCACCATGTGCAGCTCGGGAAACAACTCCGTCAGTTGGCGGAGCGGCGTATCCAATATCGGGCAGTCTTCACCGCACCGGACTCCGACCACCCGTATTCGGCCGCCGGCGAGCGGAATCATGTCAAACGCACCCGGTACCGCCAGCCTATGGTGAATCGCTCGGGCGACCTCAATCTCGGGGGAGATGATCACGTCGATCGGGAGATTGTCGCGGGAAAACAAATCGGCCCAGATCGGCTCGAGATAGCTTGGATTTCGAACGCGGGCGATTTTGGTCGGAAGGTTGAACAATGAATGGGCGACCTGGCAAGCGACCATATTGACCTCGTCGGCGAACGTCACCGCGATCAACATGTCGGCTTCCGCCGCCCCTGCCCGTTCGAGCACGTTGGGATAGGACGCAAATCCCACCAACGCCGTCACGTCGAGCGAATCGGAGACCTTGCGGATCAGTTCAGGCGACTGATCTATCACCGTTACATGGTTGTTCTCGGTCGATAGTTGGCGGGCGATGTTCGATCCCACTTGGCCGGCGCCACAGACAATGACTCTCATATCAAATCTCGCGATACGGTTCGGTCGCGGTCAGGCGTCGTAGCCGCGTCGTTTCTCGACGTTGTAGACGCCGAGAATCTTCAGCTTGCGATGAAGCGCCGATCGCTCCATACCGATAAACCCCGCGGTACGCGAAATATTTCCGCCAAAGCGGGTGATTTGCGCCAGGAGATAGTGGCGCTCGAAGGCCTCGCGCGCCTCCCGCAAAGGCAAGCCCATCACTTCGGAACCGTGATCCAAACCCGTTGCAGCCGGTGACGAGCCGTTGACCTCGGGGGGCAGCATTTCGCTGCGAATTTCGTTCCCCTCTTCGCCGCGGGTCATGATCAGGAGTCGCTCGACGAGGTTCTTGACCTCGCGGACATTGCCGGGCCACTCGTAGGCTTGCAACGCGGCGATCGCGTCTTCGTTCAGGGCGCACGGCGCCAGATTGGCGTTCTTCGCGCAGACGTCCATGAAATACTCGACCAATTCCCTCACGTCTTCTCGCCGTTCGCGCAGGGGCGGAATCTGCAATGGCACCACATTCAGGCGATAGTACAAGTCTTCGCGAAATCGTCCGTGGGCAATCTCGAACGGCAAATCGCGGCTCGTCGATGCAATGATTCGCACGTCGATCTCGACGTTCTCCTCGCCCCCTACTCGGTCGAAGCTGTGATCCTGGAGCACGCGCAGCATTTTGCTTTGAGTTTCCATCGGCATATCGCCGACTTCGTCGAGCAGTAAGGTGCCCCCGTGCGCGGCCTCAAGCGTACCGACAATGCGCGGCGCACCCTTTTCCCCTCCTTCCGATCCAAACAATTGTGCTTCCAGCCGATCGGGCTGCATGTTGGCGCAGTTGAGAACTACGAAAGGCCCATTCGATCTTGCCGATTGCCGATGAATAAGACGGGCCAATAGTTCCTTTCCCGACCCGGGGGGGCCTTCGACAAGTATTCGACTGCTCGTTGGCGCGATCTTTTTGACGACCTGGCGCAGATTACTGATGGACTGGGAATTTCCGATCAGTTCGCCGTCGCTGTCCGATCGCACGCGCAGCTCGTCGTTTTCGCGCTTCAGCCGTGCCGCCTCGATCGTGCGATCGACGCAGAGCAACAAGCGATCGGATTTGAAAGGTTTCTCGATATAGTCGTAGGCCCCTTTCCGAATAGCGGCGACGGCTGTTTCGATATTGCCGTGACCGCTGACAACAATCACCGGCAGGTCCGGATGATCGGCCTTGATCCGTTCCAAGACCTCGAGGCCGTCCATGTCGCTGCCTTGCAGCCATACATCCAGGACCACCAGGGTGGGCCGCCGCCGGGCGACCGATTTCAGGGCCTCCCGCGCCGTGCTGGCGGTGCGCGCCTCGTATCCTTCATCTTCAAGGATACCGGATACGAGCATACGAATATCCGCTTCATCATCGACAATGAGTATGTCGCGCGCCATGCTATTCCGTTCGATTAGACTGCCGCGGAGCGGCGATCGTTGGGCTGCTGCTCGCCGTCGTCCGACACGCGAAAGACAAGTGCTACTCGCGCGCCGCCGCCGGGACGATCTTCTATTACCAGATCACCGGAGTGATCTTCCATGATCTTCTTGACGATGGCGAGGCCCAGACCGGTGCCTTTGTCCCGCGTCGTCACGTAGGGCTCGGTCAACTGACCCTTCAATTCGCTCGGCAGGCCGCGTCCGTTATCTTCGACCGCGATTACGATCGCCTCATCGCCATCATCCAACAGGACGTTTATCTGCCGCGCCATGTCATTGGCGGTGCCACGCTCCATTATGGCCTCAGCCGCGTTTTGCAAGAGATTCGTCAGAGCCTGGCTGACCTGACGGCCGTCGCAACGCAACGTCACCGGGGTATCTGGAAGATTGAACGCATAGGTAACCTCAGGATGGGCATTCCGTTGCAAAAACACCTGCTGGCGGACAAGCTCGGTAACGTTCTCATCTTTCATCACCGGGGCCGGCATTTTGGCAAAGGACGAGAACTCCTCGACCATACGGCCGATATCCTCGACCTGCCGAATGATCGTATCGGTGCAAGTCTTGAAGACATCCGGGTCGGTGGTAATCTCGTCCGCATATTTGCGTTTCAAGCGTTCCGCCGACAGCTGAATTGGAGTCAACGGATTTCTGATTTCGTGCGCGATTCGCCGGGCTACGTCCGCCCATGCCGCCTT
Source organism: Alphaproteobacteria bacterium (assembly GCA_024244705.1). NCBI lineage: Bacteria > Pseudomonadati > Pseudomonadota > Alphaproteobacteria > Alphaproteobacteria bacterium. The sequence goes on along the minus strand of JAAEOK010000060.1, from coordinate 79,868 downwards.
GCGCTGCGCCGATAGAAGCGCCGAGATGTCATCGAATGTCGCCACATAACCACGCACTTGGCCCCCCTCCCGTTCGGCTCCGATCCGCACCAGAAGCGTGCAGCGGCGACCACCGCGATCGATCTGGATCTGGGCCTCGGCGAGACGGCTCGGGCTGCGTCGAACGGCCGAGAACAGGTGGGCCATTTCGGGTACTGCTTTGCCGATAGGCTTGCCAAAAAGATCCTCGGCCCGCGTGTTGAGCAAATTGCACGCTGATCGATTGGGGAGATCGATTCGGCCGCGAGCATCCAGACCGATGACGCCGGCCGACACGCCGGAAAGCACCGCCTCCGTAAATCGTCGCCGGTCGTCGATCTGTTCACTCGCGGTCATCAACTCGCGCTGTTGCGACAGGAGACGCTCGGTCATCCGATTGAAGGCCCGTCCCAGGGTCCCGAACTCGTCGCCCTCCGGGCCCTCTGGGACTCGAACCGAAAGGTCTCCTTCGCGCACCTTTTCCGCCGCCGTAATGAGCCCGATGATGGGACTCGACAGACGCGTCGCAAAAGTCAGTCCAACCCACACCGACGCCATCAGCAGCAAGAGCGCGACAATGCCGAATATGAGCGCAAACGTAATTTGCAAGCCGGAATGCTGGCCCTCCAATTTTTGATAGGCTTCGACCGCTTGCTCGGTTCGGCTCACATGGAGCAGGACGCTCGGGTCGACGAACCGCCCGACATAGAGATAAATCTCGGCGAGCGAATCGACGAGTACCAGCGCACGGACGCGGTCGCCGTCCTCATTGGTCAGGATCGGGATCTCTCCCCCCCGGGCGCGTTCGAGCGCCCATTGCGGGAGGTTTTCGATTTGCAGGGAAAAGGTAAAGCCGGAACTCGCCATCACGCGGCCGAAGCGGTCGAAGACGACGGCCTCGGGGAGGCCGCGAATCGCCGCCTGCGTGGCCAGGAATTTCGTTAACAGATTGGGATTGTTCAATAGCAACGACCAATCATGCTCGAGATCGTCCGCGATCGCGAGGACGTCGGCGCGAATATTCTGCTGATGCTCGTCGAGATAGGCCTCGGTCACGGCCAATGATTCCGAAAGCGCCGTCTGGACCCTCTCGCTGAACCAGGCTTGAATGCCGAAATTGAAGAACAGCGTCGAAAACACCGCCAGAATGATCGCCGGCGTCACCGCAATCAGACTAAACAGAGCGACCAGCCGTGTCTGAAGTCGCGCGCCGGCGATGCCGCGGCGACGCTCCCCCCACATCAATGCGACCTTGCGTGCGATCACCGCGCCGAGCGCCAGCAGCAGCACCAGGTCGATGTTGAGGAGGAGGAAAACGGTCCTCGGGTCGGGTCCAAGCGGTGTCGAACTGGTCAGCGCGACATAGGTAATGAGGCCGCTGACAATTGCCGAACCCGCGAGAACGTATGCAAGCCGCCGGCCAAGCCCGAACCGCGTAGCCCAACTCAGCGTCTGCCGGAGCACGCCATCCTGCCTCGACGCCGATTCCGCGGTCATATCCCGTGCCGGTTCAATTTGCGAGCGCTCCTGGATGGGATTTAGAGATTCGTATCATTTTACCCCTTTGCCAATATCGATGTCTAACTCGCGGATTTTCTTGCGCAGTGTATTCCTATTCAAGCCGAGCAAATCCGCCGCCCGCAGCTGATTGCCACCGGTCGATTGTAGGCACAGCTCGATCAATGGCCGTTCGACCTCCCGAATGACCCGATGGTACAACCCCGCCGGCGGGAGGGAATCGCCATGGGCGGAGAAGTACTCGGCCAAATGCCGGGCCACCGCCGCCGTCATGCTTTCGTCGGCTCGATTTTCGACCTGTACCGGCTCGATTGCGGCGTCCGCCAGTTCGGCCTCGATAATATCGAGCGATATCGTTTCCTGGGTGTAGAGGGCGGCGAGACGCTGCACGAGGTTTTCCAGTTCCCGCACATTTCCAGGCCACCTATGAGCCATGAGGCGGGTCAGGCCGTCTTGATCGATGCGCTTGAGGGGGAGCCCGCGAACCGTCGCCTGATGCAGGAAATGGCGGACCAGATCCGGAATATCGGCCGTTCGTTCGCGTAGCGAGGGCAATCGAATCGGGACCACATTGAGACGATAGTAGAGGTCTTCTCTGAACAACCCCTGGCCGATTAATTGACGCAGGTCGCGATGGGTGGCGGCAATGATGCGGACATTCGCGCGAATCGGGTGGCGCCCACCGACAGTGGTAAATTCCCCCTCCTGCAGCACCCGGAGTAGTCGGGTCTGGGCCTCCGGCGGCATGTCGCCGATTTCATCGAGAAAGAGGGTTCCGCCATCGGCCTGCTCGAAACGCCCGGCCATTCGTGCCGACGCGCCGGTGAAGGCGCCTTTTTCGTGCCCGAACAATTCGCTTTCTATCAATTCCCGCGGAATCGCCGCCATGTTTATCGCGACGAAAGGCCCCTTACGACGCTTGCCGTAATCGTGAAGTGCTCGCGCGACGAGTTCTTTTCCGGTCCCCGAATCGCCCACAATCAGCGCGGTGAGATCGGTTCCCATGAGCCGCGCCAGAATGCGATAGATATCCTGCATCGGCGGCGACCGGCCGATCAGCGGCAGGTCATCGTCTGCATCGTCCAGGGGTGCCGGTCCGCCGGAAGGACTTTCATAGGGCGTCGCGAGCGCGCGCTGCACCACATTGATAAGCTCCTTGAGATCGAACGGCTTCGGCAGGTATTCGAAAGCCCCTCTCTCGTTCGCCTTAAGCGCCGTCAGGAGCGTGTTTTGGGCACTCATGACAATCACCCGAAGCTCCGGACGCAGCTTGCGGATGCGGGGCAGGAGATCGAGCCCGTCTTCGTCGGGCATTACGACATCGGTGATCACGACATCACCCTCCCCGTCGGCGATCCAACGCCACAGGGTCGCGGCGTTACCAGTTGTCCGGACGTGATAGCCCGAACGTCCGAGCGCCTGATTCAGAACCACGCGGATCGCGCCGTCGTCGTCGGCGACCAAGATCGTCGCATTGCTCATTCGTCCACCGTTCCGTCCGGATGAACCGGCAACATGATTTTGAACACGGTCTTTCCCGGTTCGCTCGTATATTCGACGACACCACCGTGGTCATTGATGATCTTCCCCACGAGAGCCAGACCGAGGCCCGTTCCACCCGGCTTCGTCGTTATGAACGGATCGAATAGATGATCGCCAAAATCGGGCGGAATACCCGAGCCGTTGTCGCTTACGGTGACCAGGAGCGGCAGATGAACGCGACTGCCCCGGCCCGGCACGGCCAGCCGGACACCATGCCGGTAGGCCGTCGCCAGACCTATTTCACCGCCGACTTTGGGAACGGCTTCGGCGGCGTTCTTGATCAAATTCAGGAAAACCTGGATCAGGAGGTCGCGATTGCCGAGGACCGCCGGCAAAGAAGGATCGTACGATTCGGTGAACCGCACGTGACGCGCGAACCCCGATTCCGCGACTTGGCGCGCGTATTCGAGGACGCGATAGATATTGGTCGAATCACGATCGGCGGGGATTGGCAGGTCGAAAACGTCCATCCGATCGAGCAACGCGCATATTCGGTCGGTCTCGTTGCAGATCAACGTGGTCAATCGCCGCCCGCCTTCATCGAGCTCTCCTTCCAGCAATTGCGCGGCGCCGCGAATTCCCGATAGCGGGTTCTTGACTTCGTGGGCCAGCATCGCCGCCATCGCGGTGATCGACCGCGCCGCGCCGCGATGGCCGAGTTGGCGGCCAATACGCCGGGCGATCGATTGCTCTTGAATGACGAAGACAATATTGTTGGCGGAATCTCCCATCGGCGCGACTTGTATCGTCACGGGCCGCCCTTTGATGCGCGGACTTTCCAAGGTGATTTCATACTCGGCAACCGTGGCTCCGGTTGCACGAACGTGATCGATCAAGTCGAATATGGGACTGTCTTGGGGGATGAACTCGCTCAGGCCGCGCCCGTCGAGGTGGTTTGCGCCAACGCCGAAGAATTGCTCCGCCGCCATGTTGACAAAGGCGATTTCAGCCGCCGGCGCCACGACAACGACCGGTAACGGTAATGCGTCAAGGATAGCTCTCGTGGCCTGTTCTTGGATCGGCGCCGTGACCGCTTCACTGATTGCGGCTCTCGCCATCAAGCAGCCAAATCATCGATGATCGGCTCATAGAACCACCGCACCCGGTCGCGCACCTGATCGGGGTCGCAGAGCTTGTTGATCGACGACCTGAACTCCGCCGAACCCGGCCACCCGCGAGAATACCACGCGAGATGTTTCCGGCCGATGCGAACGCCGGTCCGCACGCCATAATGGCTAAGCAAGGCGTCGAGATGGGCGAGAACGATCGCCATTTGCTCCGGCAACGAGGGATCCGGCCGCCGCACGCCGCTGCGGAGAAACTCCGCAACCTGGCTAATGAACCATGGCCGGCCATAGCACCCCCGTCCGATCATGATACCGTCGGCGCCGGACAGGTCGAGGGCATCGCTGGCCTCGTCAAGCGTCGTAATGTCGCCGTTGGCGACAACCGGAATCCCGACCGCCGCCTTGACCTCCCCGATGAATGACCAGTCGGCGCGTCCAGTGTACATCTGGCAGCGGGTGCGGCCGTGGATCGTGATCATCTCGATGCCGCAGGATTCGGCGATCCGAGCCAATTGCGGCGCATTGCGGTTGGTTTCGTCCCAGCCGGTCCGCATCTTGAGGGTTACCGGCAAGTCGACCGCCTCGACCGTTGCTTCGAGTATCCGCGATGCCAGGCGCTCGTCCCGCATCAGTGCCGAGCCGGCGTAGCCTTTGACCACTTTCTTGACCGGACAGCCAAAATTGATGTCGATGATCGCCGCACCGCGGTCCGCGTTCAGCCGTGCCGCGTCCGCCATCACCTCCGGATCGCAGCCCGCAAGCTGCACCGACATGGGAAATTCCTCGGCACAATTCGTCGACATCTTCATCGATTGACGGGTCTGACGAATCATCGCCTGGCTGGCGATCATTTCGGAAACCACCAAGCTGGCACCCATCTTTTTGACCAGGCGACGGAACGGCATGTCCGTCACTCCCGACATCGGTGCCAGAATGACCGGATCATCCAGAACGATGTTGCCGATACAAATGCCCAAAGTTCAGGCACTCCAACTTCGCTGCACGAAATTTCATCAAAATGCGCCCGCGGTCGAGGCGATAGACCAATTTACCGCTACTGTAAAGTGTGGGCTCTATACCAACAGAACGTCGGTGACGAATTTAACGCCGGGATAGGCCAAGCTAAGCAGCAGGTAGGCCATAAGTGCCCATCGCGCCGCGCCGCGCCCGTGAATTCCGGCGCGGTAATGCATCGCCAGCAACAACCCGACGACAAAGAAAGCGAGGAGAGAAAGCAGGGTCTTGTGGTCGAACGCGAGCAGCCCGCCCGAGCCCTGGTACTCGGCGGCGATGCCGCTCAGAATGCCAAGGAAAAGAATAACTTCGCAGCCGATCAACAGCCCCACCTGCAGCGCCTCGCCGTCGGCCACCGAGGGCAAAACGTGAGTCAAAGCGTTTGGCCGCTTACGTTTCAGCGCCCGCTCCTGCAGGATCACACTGAGTCCGGCCACCGCGGCGACGGTGAGGAGGCCATAGGCGGCAACCGAAATACCGATATGGGCGATCAGCCAAGTGCCCGAGATCGAACTCACTAACGGCCGTCCAAGGGCCATCTGCAGAACGAGCGCCATCACACCTACGACCGCGAGATAGGGTAGAAGCAGTGGCGTAAGCCGCCAAGCCATCCGCGTGGTTACGACAAGAACCGCGAACAATACGATGGTGGCGGCGACCGTAATCCAAAGCGCGGCCGCGATGCCGCTGTGCCAACCATCGCGGAACAACATGTAGGCCCAACCCACCGGTCCGATTACCGCCACCGCGAGGAGCAGCAAATAGAGCCCGTCGTCTCGGCGCGCCTTTCCGCCGGCGACATATACCGCTGCCGGAAACAGCGCCACCAGGGACGCCAAGCCGATGCCGAGAACCACAATCATGAGCCCTATATATCAGGCATTGCCTCGCCCAACCATTGCTTCCAAAGGCCTTGGCAGGGCGCGTCACGCGGTCTAGGTTGGCCGCCAATTCGAAGCACGAAAATCAGTTGTGGGAGCGCATGGGCGGGTGTTTTGCGATCGTGGTTGCGGCCGGCCGCGGGACCCGGCTCGGCGGTGACGTACCAAAGCAATATCGTGAAATCGGGGGACGCTCGTTACTGGCGCGCAGTGCCGGCGCTTTCGTAACCCATGCCGAAATAGACGGCGTCAGGGTCGTGATCCACGACGACGATCTGGACCGATACCATAGGGCGACACGGCGGGTCGATCTTCTGCCGCCGGTATCGGGGGGCCGCACCCGCCAGGAATCGGTATTGTTCGGACTCCGCAGCCTCCGCGATTTCCAGCCGGATACGGTACTGATCCACGATGCGGCGCGCCCGTTCGTTTCCACGGCGACGATTTCAGCGGTCGTCGCCGGTCTCGATGAGTTTCCGGGCGCCATTGCCGCGGTGCCGGTCGTCGATACCCTGAAGCGGGAACGGGACGGCGCGATCGCCGACACCGTCGATCGCTCGGCCCTGTGGCGGGCCCAGACCCCGCAGGGATTTCATTACGAGGCGATCCTCCGCGCGCACGAAGCCGCCGCCGGTCAGGATCTGACCGATGACGCGGCGGTAGCCGAATGCGCTGGGCTTGCCGTTACGCTTATCGAGTCGGTCGACGATAATTTTAAGGTAACGACCGACGATGATCTTGATCGCGCCGCCCGAATGATTTCGGGTTCGATGGAAATACGGACAGGTATGGGTTTCGACGTCCACCGCTTCGGCCCCGGGGACCGGATTTGGCTCTGCGGGGTCGAAATCCCGCACGATCAGGGCCTCGTCGGTCATTCCGACGCCGATGCCGGCCTTCATGCGTTGACCGATGCTCTTCTCGGAGCCATCGGCGCCGGCGACATCGGCGCCCATTTTCCTCCCTCCGACGAGAAATGGGCGAACGCGCCGTCGTCGATCTTTCTTCAACACGCCGGCGAATTGGTGCGCCGGCGAGGCGGACATATTCTCAACCTCGACCTTACATTGATCTGTGAAGCGCCCCGGATTCGGCCGCACGCCGACGCCATGGCGGCCCGAGTCGGTGAAATTCTGAGCCTTGCGGCCGATCGTATCAGCGTCAAGGCGACGACGACCGAAAGGCTTGGCTTCACCGGCCGCGGCGAAGGCCTCGCAGCACAAGCCATCGCCACCGTTGCCCTCGGCGGATAACGAACGGTGCTGACCCCTCTGCCTCCGGGAATGCGATTTCGTGACCCTTCGGCGCTGATTGCGACATGGTTCGGCGCCGGTCTCCTGCCGGGCATTCCAGGGACTTGGGGGTCGCTGGCCGCCCTTCCATTCGGCATCCTGCTGTTGGTGTATACAGGCGCCGCCGGATTGTTCGCCGCCGCCGTGGTGCTTTTCTTCGTCGGCAAATGGGCGGCCGATGTTTACGTGAGGCTATCCGGCGACGAGGACCCGGGACCGGTCGTCGTCGACGAGGTCGTTGGCCAGTGGCTCTGCCTGATGGCGATACATACCGGCGCGTGGTGGGAATTCGTCCTTGCCTTCCTGCTGTTCCGCGTCTTCGACATTCTCAAACCGTGGCCGGTGGATTGGGCGGAACGTCGTTTCGCGGCCGGCCTGGGTGTGATGCTGGACGACGTATTCGCGGGTCTCTACGCATTCATTTCACTCGCACTTATTGTTTATTTATATTATGTTATATTCTCTTTCTAATACATTAATCGAAAAAGCAACCGGGGCCTTGATAACCTGCCGCCAGTCCGGTCTCCGCCTCGCCACGGCGGAATCCTGCACCGGCGGACTGATCGCCGCGACGTTGACCGAGATCGCCGGATCGTCGGACGTCGTCGACCGAGGTTTCGTCACCTACTCCAACGAGGCCAAGAGCGAGATGCTTGGCGTGCCCGCCGACCTCATCAGTCGGCACGGCGCTGTCAGCCGCGAGGTGGCAGAGGCCATGGCGGCCGGCGCACTGGCCAATTCCGCGGCGGATATTGCCGTCTCGGTGACCGGCGTCGCGGGTCCCGGCGGGGCGACACCAACCAAGCCGGTCGGCCTTGTTTTTGTCGGCGGAGCGCGAAGCGGCGGGACAGCGGCGGCGATTGGCCATCGGTTTGCCGGCGATCGCAACGCGGTTCGTGAACAAGCCCTGGTGGCGGCGCTGAATCAGATCGAAATACTGGCTACAGATGCCTTACCTTGAGTCCCAGGGCCCCGGCGAAAGTGCCCCGCCCGTAGCAATTCGATCGTCCAGCCGGACCGGTGTGGCGAGTTTGTCCGGAGGCCGGGTCGTTCTGTTGCTGGCGGTGACGGTGGCCCTGTTTGTCGTCATCCTCATCGGCGCGATGATTGTCTCGTTTCTTGCCCAAGGCCCCGGCGCCACCGAGGATCCGACCTCCGGAACGACTTTCGTTTTGCTCATGGCGGCCCAACCGATCGTGTTCATCGGCGTCGGATACTTGTTGGCAATCCGGCTCTGGGGGCTCGACTGGCGCGACTTCGGTTTCGTCGCCATGAAGTGGAGGTGGGTTGGATTGGTACCGCTGATCTGGCTTCTTTTTCTTCCGGTTATCCGCGTATTGAAATGGATATCCGATTTCCTGCTCGGCACGCCGGGTTCCAACCCCTATGCCGATACCTTCGAGGCGCTGGGGCCGGTTACGCCGGGGCTCGTGATCACCATCATCATCCTCGGCGGTGTCCTGGTTCCGATTTCCGAAGAGTTCTTGTTTCGCGGGCTTCTCTACCCGTGGCTCAAATCACGGTGGGGCTTCCTGACCGGTCTGATCGGCAGCTCGATACTATTCAGCCTGCTCCATCTGCATCCGGCCATTCTCGCTCCGATCCTCGCGCTCGGCATCATGATGGCGCTTCTGCGCGAATGGAGCGAATCTCTATGGGCGCCGATACTGTTTCATTCGATTCATAATACGGCGATGTTCACGATCATGTTCGGATTGCTGGCCGCCGGCGAGGACATCCGCGCGATTTGAAGCGCGCAAGGTGGGTGATTATCGGGTCTTGCCGTAAAGGACCTGCGCACGCCTTTCGAATGCCCCGACCATCCGGCGAAACGCCTCGTTGAAGAGCGTCCCGATCAATTTTTCCAAGAGCCGCGAGCGAAATTCGAAATCGACAAAGAAATCGATTTGACAGCCGTCGGGATGCGGGTCGAAGACCCAATGATTGTTCAGATATTTGAGCGGTCCTTGGACATACTGAACGTCGATCCGCCGCGGCTGATTGAGCGTGATCCGCGACGTATAGCGTTCGCGGAACATCTTGAAGCCGATGATCAGATCGGCATGGATAATATTGCCGTCGCGCTTTCGAATGCGCGCACCGATACACCAGGGCAAGAAATCCGGATATTTTTCCACGTCGGCGACGAGGTCGAACATCTGCTCCGGCGTGTACGGCAGCATCCGTTTTTCCGCATGGGTCGGCATTGGACCTTCGTCTAGGCGGTGGCCAACTGCGCCTGCCGCGCCGCGCGGAGACGGGCGAAGTCGTCGCCGGCATGATAGGATGAGCGCGTCAACGGCGATGCGGAAACAAGGAGAAATCCCTTGCCCTTGGCCATGGCGGCATAGGACTCGAATTCCTCCGGCGTCACGAACCGGTCAATCGCCGCGTGGCGCGGAGTCGGCTGCAAATACTGGCCGATGGTCAGGAAATCGACTTCGGCGGCGCGCAGGTCGTCCATGACCTGATAGACCTCCTCCTTGGTCTCGCCCAAACCGACCATGATGCCCGATTTCGTGAAATTCGACGGATCGCGCTCCTTGACCCGGGACAAAAGGCGAAGCGAGTGGAAGTATCGCGCGCCCGGCCGAATGGTCGCATAGAGCCTGGGCACGGTTTCGAGGTTGTGATTGTAGACATCCGGTTTGGCGTCGATCACCGCCTCGGCAGCCCCTGGCTTGCGCAAGAAATCCGGCGTCAGAACTTCGATCGTCGTGGTCGGAGATTCGCGGCGAATGGCGCGAATGACCTTGGCGAAATGAGCACCGCCGCCGTCGTCCAAGTCGTCCCGATCCACCGACGTGATCACGACATGGCTCAGCCCCATCTCAGCGACCGCGATCGCCACGTTGTCGGGTTCGAGCGCATCGAGCGCGCCTGGCAGTCCGGTCTTCACATTGCAGAACGCGCAGGCCCGCGTGCAGGTGTCGCCCATGATCATCACGGTGGCATGCTTCTTCGACCAACACTCACCGATATTGGGGCACGCCGCCTCCTCGCACACGGTGTTGAGGTCGAGCCGGCGCATCAATTTGCGGGTTTCTTGATAGGTGCTCGACGTCGGTGCTTTGACGCGAATCCATTTCGGTTTGCGCGGCAGGCCCGATTTTGTCATGGATTTCTCGGCGGCAACCATTGGCCCGTTCCTGATTGGCCCCCTAGAAGTGAATGGCGCGCCCGTACGCGTCAAGCACCGATTCATGCATCATCTCGGACAAGGTCGGGTGCGGGAAGACGGCGCGCATCAACTCCGCCTCCGTCGTTTCCAGGGTGCGCGCCACCATATAGCCCTGGATCAGTTCTGTGACCTCGGCGCCGATCATGTGGGCTCCGAGCAATTCTCCGCTATCGGCGTCGAAGACCGTCTTGACCAAGCCCTCCGGCTCACCGAGCGCAATCGCCTTGCCATTGCCGATGTAAGGGAATCGACCGACGCGAACTTTGTGCCCGATTTCCTTTGCCCGCGCCTCGGTCAGGCCGACACTGGCGACCTGCGGCGTGCAATAGGTGCAGCCCGGGATGTTCGTCGTGTCGAGCGGATGCACGCCTTCGACCTTGGCGATCCGCTCGACGCAAATGACGCCCTCGTGACTGGCCTTGTGCGCGAGCCACGGCGGTCCGACCAGATCTCCGATTGCGTAAACGCCGGGCTCGCCGGTTTCGAGCCATTCGTTGACCGCGACATGCGTCCGATCGACGACGATCTTTGTTCCCTCGAGTCCGAGGTTCTCGACATTTCCGGCGATACCCACGGCAAGAATCACACGCTCGACCCCGAGATTGACAGTCTTGCCGTCGCGTTCGATCGTCGCCGTGACATCATTCTTGCCCTTGGTCAACGCCTTGACCTGGGCACCGGTGATGATCTTCATTCCCTGGCGCTCGAAGGCCTTTTGGGCCAGCGCCGAGATCTCCTCGTCCTCGACAGGGAGGATACGGTCGAGAACTTCGACCACGGTAACTTCAGCGCCGAGCGTCCGATAGAAGCTGGCGAACTCGATGCCGATGGCACCCGATCCGACGACCAGAAGCGACTTCGGCAGCAGGTCCGGAACCATGGCTTCCTTGTAAGTCCAGATCAATTTGCCGTCAGGCTCGAGGCCGGGCAGGGTCCGGGCCCGTGCACCGGTGGCGAGGATGATGTGCTTGGCCGCAAGGTCCGCGACGCTATCGCCATCCTTCTCGACATGGACGTTGCCTTTACCGGCGAGACGTCCCCGTCCGTCGAACACCGTGACCTTGTTCTTCTTGAGCAAATGGGCCACGCCTTTGGACAATTGTCCGGCAATGGTGCGCGAGCGCTTGACCAATTTCTTCATGTCGATGGTGATGTCTTTGGCGGCGAAGCCGAATTCATCGAGGTGATGGAGCAGGTGGTAGATTTCCGATGACCGCAACAACGCCTTGGTCGGGATACAGCCCCAATTGAGGCAGATACCGCCGAGATGCTCGTCCTCGACCACGGCGGTCTTCATGCCGAGCTGCGCCGATCGAATAGCCGCCACATACCCGCCGGGTCCGGCGCCGATGACGACAAGATCGAAGTTGGTCTCAACCATCCGGGGGTCTCCGGTTTGTTCTAGCGCTGTGCGCCCAGTTTGGATGACACTATTTCAGCCACTTGGCCGTGCAATCGGCGATCAACTGCTTCAAGACCGAGGCCGCCGGTTCCGCCGCCTGATCGCGCGAAAAGGCCGCGAGGTTGACCTCGGTCAGCTTGTCTCGCGCACCGTCGGTCGCGCATTTGCAATACGAGCCGATCTTGCCGGTGATTTGATCCGGCAGGGTGGCTTCGCCGAGTTTTTCGCTCGCGGTCCGGATGGCGACCGTCATGCAGCTGTCATACATGCCGATATAGGTTTCTTTCGTGTAGATCGTGTCACCTTTTCGAAACGCGCTGCTCTGATCGAGCTCAGTTCCCGGTTCGACCTGGGGTTCGCTGTCACCGAGCATTAGGATGCCGGCAATGACCAGAACGGTGACCGCGAGCAAGGCAATTGCTATGATTCCGGTGCGCGCGTTCATCGCATTCTTGCCCCCAAGTGTTTTTCGCCGACCTCGTCGACGCCGCATCCGATCACAACAGCATCCGCACAGGATCTTCGATCAATTGCTTGAACGCGGCGAGAAACTGTGCGCCGAGCGCACCGTCGACCACGCGATGATCGACCGACAGCGTGCAGGTCATTACGGTCGCGACGGCGAGCGCGCCATCCTTGACGACCGGTCGCTGCTCACCGGCCCCGACGGCGAGGATACATCCTTGGGGCGAGTTGATGACCGCCTCGAAGTGCTTGATTCCGAACATGCCGAGGTTGGACACGGAAAACGTTCCACCCTGGTATTCCTCTGGCATCAGTTTGCCGTCGCGTGCCTTGGCCGCCAGATCCTTCATCTCGTTCGAAATCTGTGCCAAACCCTTACCGTCGGCGCGGTGAATAATGGGCGTAATCAGGCCGCCATCGATCGCGACGGCGACCGAGATGTCCACCCATCGATAGAGCCGTATTCCGTCTTCCGCGAAAGACGCATTGGCGCCGGGCACCTGCCGCAGCGCCAGCGCCGCCGCGCGAATGACGAAGTCGTTTACCGACAGCTTGTAGGCGCCGCCGCCATCCGGTGACCGTTCGTTGAGGTCCTCGCGGATTTGCAACAGACGATCCACCTCGCAGTCGATCGAAAGATAGAAATGCGGAATCGTCTGCTTGGCCTCGACGAGGCGGCGGGCGATTGTCTTGCGCATATTGTTGAGCGGTTGCAGCTCGAATTCAGGCAAACCAGGGATTTCAACGGTTGCCGCGGGCGCGGCGGATAGCGCGGCAGCCGATTTCGCCGCCGGCGCGGCGACGCCACCGGAAATCGCCGCTTCGATATCCGCCCTGACAATGCGCCCGTGGGGGCCCGATCCGGCGATCGCCGACAGATCGAGACCGGCTTGCGCCGCCATGCGGCGGGCCAATGGACTGGCGAAAATACGACCCTCCTCAGTCGGCATGGCTTTTTGAACCGTGGTCGCCGCCCCGGTTGGTGGCGCTGTGAGTGCGGCGGGCGGGATTGGAGGCACGGCGGCCGGCGTCGGGCCCGGTGACACTGGTGCGGCAGGTGCCGCGCTTGCGGCCAGCGCCGATTCGTCCTCTCCCTCCTCCAGCAATACAGCGATTGGCGTATTGACGGCGATGCCCTCGGTTCCGGCCGGAATCAAGATCCTGCCGAGGACACCTTCATCGACCGCCTCGATCTCCATCGTTGCCTTGTCGGTCTCGATTTCAGCTATGACGTCGCCCGCGGTGACCGAATCGCCCACCGATTTGAGCCAAGCCGACACCGATCCTTCGGTCATCGTGGGCGACAGCGCCGGCATCAGAATCTGGATTGTCATGTGCCGTCCCCCTAGGACCGGTAACAGACGGCCTTGGCGGCCGCGACGATGCGATCAACCTGCGGGATTGCCAACTGCTCAAGGTTGGCCGCGTATGGCATCGGCACATCCTCGCCGCTGACCCGCGCCACAGGTGCGTCAAGATAGTCGAACGCCTGCTCCATCATCAGCGCCGCCATTTCCGATCCAATGCCGGCAAACGGCCAACCTTCCTCGATGCTGACGAGACGATTGGTTCTTTTTACCGATGCGACGATGGTGGCGGTGTCCAGCGGGCGAATCGTGCGCAGATCGATCACTTCGGCCTCGATGCCCTCGGCCGCCAGCAGGTTGGCCGCTTCAATCGCCTTACCGACCATCAGCGAAAAGGCCACCAGCGTGACATCGTCGCCATTCCGGCAGATACGCGCACGGCCGATCGAGACCGTAAAGTCGGGATCGGTTGGCACATCGAAACTTTGCCCATAGAGGATTTCATTCTCGAGAAAAACGACCGGATTCGGGTCGCGAATGGCGGATTTCAAAAGGCCCTTCGCATCGGCGGCGGTATAGGGCGATATCACCTTCAGGCCGGGACAATGGCCGTACCAGCTGGCGTAGCACTGAGAATGCTGAGCGGCGACGCGGGCTGCCGCCCCGTTGGGTCCGCGAAACACGATCGGCGCGCCCATTTGGCCGCCGGACATATAGAGCGTCTTCGCGGCCGAGTTGATGATCTGGTCGATCGCCTGCATGGCGAAGTTGAACGTCATGAACTCGACGATGGGCCGCAATCCGACAAACGCAGCACCTACACCGAGACCGGCGAAACCGTGCTCGGTAATCGGGGTGTCGATGACCCGTTTGTCACCGAATTCGTCCAACAGGCCCTGGCTGACCTTGTAGGCGCCCTGATACTGAGCGACCTCCTCGCCCATCAGGAAAACCGCCGGGTCGCGGCGCATTTCTTCTGCCATGGCGTCCCGCAGCGCCTCGCGCACCGTCAGCGATTGGGTTTCTCCATCATAGGCCTCGACGGAGGTCGCAGCGGGAACGACCGTGGATGGCGCGGACGGCGTCACGGCTGCCGCAGGGGGTGGTGCGGCGGTCGCTTGATCCGCGGAAGGTGGCAACGGCGCCGGCTCTGCGGTGACATCGGCAATGGCCGATGGCTCCTCGCCGTCTTCAAGAAGGACCGCGATCGGCGTGTTGATTGCCACATTTTCGGCTCCGGCGGGGACCAGGATCTTGCCGAGCACGCCTTCGTCGACGGCCTCAATCTCCATGGTGGCTTTATCGGTCTCGATCTCGGCCAGGACATCGCCGGCAGTGACCGCGTCGCCCTCCGCCTTCAGCCATTTGGCCACCGTCCCCTCGGTCATGGTCGGCGAGAGCGCGGGCATCAAGACCTGAATAGTCATGACCGGTTTCCCATCGCGTATCTCACCTTAGGCTTCAATGAGGATATCGGTGTAAAGCTCGGAGGGATCCGGCTCGGGGCTGTTCTGGGCAAATTCCGCCGCCTCGGTGATGACGGATTTGACCTCCCGGTCGATCTCCTTCAGCTGAGCCTCGTCGACGATCTTTTCCTTCATCAGGCGATCCTTGACGTGGTCGATGGGATCATGTTCCTGCCGCATCCGATTGACCTCCTCCTTGGTGCGGTACTTCGCCGGGTCGGACATCGAATGGCCACGATAGCGATAGGTCTTCTTTTCGAGGATGTAAGGCCCTGCGCCGCCGCGCGCATGATCGATAGCGCGGCCGGCGGCCTCCTGAACCGCGAGCACGTCCATACCGTCCACCTGCTCGCCGGGTATGCCGTAGGCGGCGCCGCGCTGATGAAGGTCGGTCGTCGCGGAGGCGCGTTCGATCGATGTCCCCATGCCGTAACGGTTGTTCTCGATGACATAGACCACCGGCAACTTCCACAGCGACGCCATGTTGAAGGATTCGTAGACCTGGCCCTGGTTTACGGCGCCATCGCCGAGAAACGTCACGCTGACGTCACCCTGGCCCTTGTACTTGTGGGCGAAGGCGATGCCGGTGCCCAACGGAACTTGGGCGCCGACGATCCCATGACCGCCATAGAATCCCTTCTCCTTGCTGAACATGTGCATCGAACCGCCCTTACCCCGCGAATATCCGCCGGAGCGGCCGGTCAGCTCCGCCATGACGCCGCGCGGGTCCATGCCGGCGGCCAGCATATGGCCATGATCGCGATAGCTGGTTATGACGGTATCGCCCTCGCGAAGCACGGACTGAATGCCGACGATAACAGCTTCCTGGCCGATATAGAGGTGGCAGAATCCGCCGATGAGTCCCATGCCATAGAGTTGACCGGCCTTCTCCTCGAAACGCCGAATCAACAGCATGTCGCGATAATGTTGCAGCAAAGTCTCAGGTGAAATTTTGGGTGAACGGGCAGCGCGGCGCGATTTTCGCCGGGTCGCGGTTTTCTTGGCTGGCACTCCTCCCTCCCCCATCGCAATTGACAAGCCTGGGTGCGTGCATCCCATGGTGGCCGGAAGGCGTTAGATGTATCCGGAATGATCGGCCCACGCAACAAAATTGCGCATTTCGTGATCATCGATAAGCTTATGAAATGATTACGTAATTATATGATTAACCTAAAAATGGTTAATCGCGGTGAACTCTCGCGATGGAACAGATCCTCGGCGCTCAATCGCGAATAACAACTTCGTCCTGGCCAATCAGTCCGAGCATTTCGCGCGCTCTCTCGTCGAGCAGATCGCGGTCGAGGGATTCGGGCCGCAACAGGCGAACCTTGTGCTGCAGCGCATCGTGTTCGGCCTTGAGCGCCGTAACCTGAGCATCGGCCGCTGACAGCTGCTGGCTCAAATGCCACCGCGTGACCAGGCCGCGCTCGCCCTGGATGGCGTGGTAGGCAAAATAGAACAACACCGTGACGGCAATTACCGGCGTTGCGATATGGCGTCCCCGCGCCCGTATTTCGCGTACAAGCGTCATGGCCCGATGGAATCACCAAATATGTAGATCGTCAATATAATTATTGAGAATCTGTATGTTAACAATGAGTCCTAACTTTGAATCCGAGATACCTAAGGGCTGTCCGGACGGCGAAGTACGTCTCGGCCCGCATAGACCGCCGATGGTCCAAGCGATTCCTCGATGCGGATCAGCTGATTGTACTTCGCCAGCCGATCCGACCGTGACAGCGAGCCGGTCTTGATCTGGCCGGCGTTGGTGGCGACGGCGAGATCGGCGATGGTGGCATCCTCGGTTTCCCCCGAACGGTGGGAAATTACTGCCGTGTAGCCGACACGATGGGCCAACTCGACCGCATCGAGGGTCTCCGTCAGGGTGCCGATCTGATTGACCTTGACGAGGATGGAATTTGCCACGCCGGCGTCAATGCCACGGGCGAGACGGATCGGATTGGTGACGAAAAGATCGTCGCCGACAAGTTGGACACGATCACCGAGCGCGTCGGTAAGGGCCAACCACCCGTCCCAATCGTCCTCCGCCATGCCGTCTTCGATCGAGACGATCGGATAGCCGCCAACCAGTTTTTCGTAATAGGCGACCATTCCCGCCGCGTCGAGGCTCTTTCCTTCCCCGGCAAGCTCATACCTACCGTCGGCGAAGAACTCGGTCGACGCCGAGTCAAGCGCCATGACGATGTCGTCGCCCAGATCATATCCGGCGCTCTCGATAGCACGAACGATGAAGTCGATCGCCTCCGTCGTCGAACCGAGAGCCGGCGCGAATCCGCCTTCGTCGCCGACCGCAGTGCTGTAGCCGGCGTCGGACAATTGACCGCGCAGCGCGTGAAACACTTCCGCACCGGCGCGAACCGCATCCGCCATCGTCGGCGCCGAAACCGGCATTATCATGAATTCCTGAAAATCGATCGGATTGTCGGCATGGGCGCCGCCATTGATGATGTTCATCATCGGCACCGGCATGACCCTTGCCTGCGTCCCACCGACGTACCGGTATAACGGCAAACCAATATCGGCGGCAGCGGCCCGCGCCACGGCGAGACTGACGCCAAGCGTCGCGTTGGCGCCGAGACGGCCCTTGTTCTCCGTACCATCGAGGCTGATCAGTGCCCCGTCGAGCGCGATCTGTTCGTGAGCATCCAGACCGATGACAGTGTCGAAGATCTCACCGTTGACCGCGTCGACCGCTTTCAACACGCCCTTGCCGCTATACCGCTTGGGGTCTTGGTCGCGGAGTTCGACCGCCTCGTGGGCACCCGTCGAGGCGCCGGAGGGGACCGCCGCGCGGCCGAAGGCGCCCGTATCCAGCGTGACATCGACCTCCACGGTCGGATTGCCGCGACTGTCCAGAATCTCGCGGGCTCTTATATCGGCGATCGTGGTCATGACGGTTTCCTTCTCGCTGCGGTCGCGAGATTTAGCGGTGCCGGGGGCGCGGTGCAAGAACCAGATCGGGACATGGCATAAGACGCCGACAACTTCGGGGTTCACCCGGTAGCACTTCGCCCGTCGCCCGGCCTATCGAAATCACTATGCCGCCGTGAATGGCGATCCGCCCACCGCGTCGCGGTCATGCTAGTCGTTTTGGCCGGATGCGGCGACCCCGACAAAGAAAAAACGTCCAAGAAACTCAACGACGCGAGGCTCAAGCGAAGGCTTGGACAGTGCGGGGCGGACCGCGCGGATGACCGTTTATTCGATCTCGCGCAGCTTTGACTTGAGGTCGTCCACAGAGAAGGGCTTGACCAGGATATCCCGGACGTCGAGGCCGTAAGACCCTCCGAGTCGCCGCGCGCTGCCCAGGATCTCGCGGTGATACCCGCTCATCATCAATATCGGCGTGGAGCATTTTTTGCCCGCCAGCTGGCCAAGCATTTCAATGCCGCTGGTCCCCGGGACCACGATATCGAGCAAAATTGCCGAAGGCTGCCTGTCGTCGTAACAGCTCCAAAAGTCTTCGTCGTTCTGAGCTTCGACGGTCTCGAATCCCTCCTGCCGCGCGACCATCGACACCATTTGCAATACATTGGGTTCGTCGTCATAGACTAACAGTGTTCTAGGCATCGCAATCACACCTTTCGTGTCAACTTCGATCGATCGTTTTCAAAACCCCGTCGATCGGATCGAGTCCCGAAATTCACCACGGGCAGGAGTACAGACATTTGAACACGATCCCGGGAAATCAGCACGCTCATGAACCCTCGGAATCCTGCGCGTACAGATTCGAAATGGCATCGTCGATCATATCCGGATGGAATTCTATTGGCGCGCCAGCGAAGCGTGCCGCGGTCGCGATTTGATCGGTGAGGAACTTGGCCTGGTAGCGGGCCAATTGATGCCCGGGGATTGCGTTCATATGCGCGATAATCCTGTCCGCATCCTCGTCCGACCAGGCGATATCGCGGCCTTGGCAAACACGGCGGAATATTTCCTTGAACTCATCCACGCTCGGTTCTCCGATCAGCATTTTGTAGGGGATCCGACGCAAGAACGCCGCATCCATCAGATTCTCAGGCGTCAGGTTGGTCGAGAAAATCGTCAGCTGATCGAACGGCACCTGCAACGTCTTACCGGTATGTAATTTGAGGTAATCCACGCCCTGCTCGAGCGGCACGATCCAACGGTTAAGAAGCTCTTCGGGCTTGACCAACTGGCGGCCGAAATCGTCAACGACGAACGTGCCGCCCTGGGCCTTGAGGTGCACCGGCATCTCGTAAAACTTGGAAATGCTGTTGAAGCTCAGATCGAGCATTTCCAGGCTCAACTCGCCACCGGTGACGATGAAAGGACGGTGACACGCGATCCAGCGCGCATCTATCCCCTCGCGGCGAACCAGAGTCGCGTGGGCACTGGCATCGTCGGTCGCCACGATTTCGTGGAGACTGGGATCGAGCACCCGGATGATCTCCCCGCCCACTTCGATGCAGTAGGGAATGAAGATGATGTCCTCGAACACTTTTCCGATCTGCTGGGCGATTGTGGTCTTTCCGTTTCCGGGCGGCCCGTAGAGGAGCAATGATTTGCCGGAATTGAGCGCGGGTCCAAGTCGTCGCAGGCACTTTTCCGAAACCACAAGATCCGAAAACACCTTCGCCACCCGCTCCGGCGCAACGCGCTCGCCGCCGATGGCCTGTTTGCGGACCTGGGCATGATACGCACCTAGCGAAACTGGCGCCGGCCCGACATACTGATTCTGGTCGAAAACCTCGTCGGCGAACTTCCTGCCCGATTGTGTAAGACGGTAACGCGCACCGGAACTTCCGTCTCCGCCCTCGTGTCCGGATACTTCCCAAAGTCCGCGCGTGACGCCTTCCTGCAGCACGTTCTCCAGAACCGAGGTCGGAAGTTTCATCGCATCCCGGATTTCGCCAATCGCGGTCAGATTGAGGACGCGAATGGATTTCGCCAACAAGGTGATCAAATATTCTGTTTTGAGGCCGGTATCGGCGATCGTCGACGGCGCGATCGGCACCTGCTTCAGGATCGCATCGAGATCGACGATCGAGATTAATCCCAATGCCAGCAAGTTATCGGTAAGGGGCCCACCATGACTGCGCTGGCGCGCAATCGCGCTTGCGACCTCTTCGGTAGTTACAATACCCTTTGCGAGCAGAACATCACTTAGCCGCACTCGACCGCTCCATGCGTCAGTACCCGGCCCCGCAACTCTTGAGGTCGCCGGGCGGCAGTCGGGTCGCCGCGTGGTCCGCGCCCGATGCCTCCAATAATCAAGTCGATCCGGGAATCCTCACCTTCAACGAAGGTAAGGAGGCGGCGATTCGCCGCGACCCCGATCCACCTTCTCGCTAGGCGCCTTCCACAAGGTTCGGAACAATGAACGCTCGCGTGCGCCGTCGTCAGGCGATCCTGCCGTTCAAGTTTTTAGATTCGGTAAATTTACCGGGAGAAATGACCGGCCCCTGTATTCCGCGTCAATTCTTGCCCGTGCGGGAGGTTCTCTAAATCTTGGCCACGCGATCGAAAGCGATCAACTTCTCGAGTAGCGTCTGGAGTGCCGACAGCGGGATCATGTTCGGCCCGTCACTTGGCGCGGCATCGGGATCTTGGTGGGTTTCGAGAAAAACGGCGGCAACGCCGACGGCGACCGCGGCTCGCGCCAAAACCGGTACAAATTCACGCTCGCCACCGCTCCTGGCGCCTTGTCCGCCTGGCTGTTGCACGCTGTGTGTCGCGTCGAACACGACCGGGTAGCCGGTCGCCGACATGATCGGTAGCGACCGCAGATCCGAAACCAACGTGTTGTAGCCGAAACTGGCGCCGCGTTCGGTCAGCAAAATGCGGCGATTTCCGGTTGCTTCGATCTTCGACACCACATTCGTCATATCCCAGGGCGCAAGAAACTGACCCTTTTTGACGTTTATGGCGCTGCCGGTTTCGCCGGCGGCGACCAGAAGATCGGTCTGACGGCAGAGGAAGGCGGGTATTTGCAGAACATCGACCGCTTCTGCGGTCGCCGCGCACTGGCCGGACTCGTGCACATCGGTCAACACCGGGACGCCGACGCTGTCCCTAATTTCCGCCAGGATCGGAAGGGATTCGGCCAAGCCGAGGCCACGAGGACTCTGCAAACTGGTTCGATTGGCCTTGTCGAACGAGGTTTTGTATATCAGACCGATGCCGAGCTTGCCGGCGATCTCGCGAAGTGCAGACGACGTTTCCAAGGCATGGGCCCGGCTCTCCAATGCACAGGGACCGGCGATCAACGTCAACGGCAGATCGTTACCGATTTCGAGGCCGCCAACGGCAACGTGGTGCAGTGCGCTCATGGCGCTAGACGAGCCTAGATTGCTTGACGGCGGCTTCGACGAAGGACGCAAAAAGCGGGTGCGGCTCAAACGGCTTTGATTTGAGCTCGGGATGGAATTGCACACCCACATACCAAGGATGATCGGGCAGCTCGACGATTTCAGGCAACTCGCCATCCGGCGACATGCCGGAAAACCGTAGTCCGGCCTGCTCGAGGCGTTCGGCATAGGTGTTGTTGACTTCCCAGCGATGACGGTGCCGCTCGCTGATCGTAGGCGCGCCGCCATAGATCTCGCTGACCTTGCTATCCGGCGTCAAAACCGCCTCGTAGGCTCCGAGCCGCATCGTACCGCCGAGATTGCCGTCGGCGGACCGTTTTTCGAGCGCGTTGCCGCGCATCCACTCGGTCATCAGCGCGACGACCGGTTCGTTGGTCTTGCCGAATTCCGTCGAACTGGCGGCCGGAAGCCCGGCCAGGTTTCGTGCCGCTTCTATTACCGCCATCTGCATGCCGAAGCAGATTCCGAAATATGGCACCTTTTTCTCCCGCGCGAATCGGGCCGCCTCGACCTTCCCTTCGGCGCCGCGTTCACCAAATCCACCTGGCACCAAGATCCCGTGGACACCGTCGAGCTGATGGACGGCACCACCATCCTCGAATATCTCCGATTCGATCCAATCGAGATTGACACTGACCCGATTGGCGATTCCGCCATGCGCCAAGGCCTCGGCCAGCGATTTGTAGGCATCGGGGAGCCCGGTGTATTTACCGACAACGGCAATAGTGACCTCGCCTTCCGGTTTGTCGAGCCGCTCGACGATATCCTCCCACCGCGACAGATCGGGTTCCGGTGGCGTCATCTTGAAATGGGCAAAGACCGCGTCGTCGAACCCTTCGTCGTGGTAGCGCAGCGGCACCTCATAGATATTCGCCACGTCGAGAGCAGGAATAACGGCCGGTTCGGGGATATTACAGAACAAGGCAATCTTGCGCCGAGCGTCCGCCGGAATCGTGCGGTCGCTGCGGCACAGCAGGACATCTGGCTGAATTCCGACATTAAGCAATTCCTTGACCGAATGCTGCGTCGGTTTGGTCTTTAGCTCGCCCGCGGCGGGGATATAGGGCAGCAGCGTCAGATGCACATAACAGGCACGCTCGCGCCCGAGCTCGTTGCCGAGTTGCCGGATTGCCTCGGTAAATGGCAACCCCTCGATGTCGCCGACGGTTCCGCCGATTTCGCATAGCAAGAAGTCGGTTTCGTCGGAATCGGCCCGCACAAACTCCTTTATCGCATCGGTGACGTGGGGAATGACTTGAACCGTCGCCCCCAGATAATCGCCGTGGCGTTCGCGGCTTATCACGTCCCGATAAATGCGGCCGGAGGTCACGTTGTCGGACTGGCGGGCCGCGACCCCGGTGTAACGCTCGTAGTGGCCGAGGTCGAGGTCGGTCTCCGCGCCATCGTCGGTGACATAGACCTCGCCATGCTGGTAAGGGCTCATCGTTCCCGGATCGACGTTCAGATAGGGATCAAGCTTTCGCAGCCTGACCGAAAAACCGCGCGCCTGGAGCAACGCGCCGAGCGCCGCCGCCGACAGACCTTTACCGAGAGAGGAGACCACGCCGCCGGTGATAAAGATGAACCGCGTCATGGACCTCCACCTTAAACGAACTTTGTTGCATTCCCAAGAAGAAGAGGCGGCTAATGTGCCGCCTCACGAATCTTAACGGTATTCGATCATATGATCAGTCGCTGATCGGGGCGCTTGGCGTCGCCGGCTGCGCCGGTTCCGAGGGCGCAGCGGGTGCCTCGATCGGCGCGACAGGTCCGTCAAGAATGGACCCGCCATCGCGACCGCCAGCCAGGATTGCCAATAATATGCTGGTCAACATGAACCCCGCGGCCAAGATCGCCGTCGTTTTCGTCAACACGTTGCCGGCCGCGCGCCCACTCATAAGGCCACCACCGCCGCCGCCACCGCCAATTCCCAAGGCGCCGCCCTCACTTCGCTGCAACAGAACCGATGCGACCAGCGCGACCGTGATCAAAATGTGAATAGCTAGCAAAACCGCTGTCATGAACTCGTCTCTCCGAAGCCCACCTTGAGGCGGGCTCTCCAAACTGAGCGTCTTTTACCCACTCTTAGATCGTTGCGCTAGGGACAACTGTCAATGATGGCTAGGAAATCCCGGAGGTCGAGGCTGGCGCCGCCGACGAGTGCGCCGTCGACATTGTCGATCGCCAGCAGTTTGGCGGCGTTGTTCGGTTTGACGGAGCCCCCATAGAGCAACCGAACGGCCGGACCGCTGGGGAACCGCTCACTAAGCTGGCGCCGAAGCTGGGCGTGAATTTCGGCAACGTCATCGAGGGTCGGGGTGCGCCCGGTACCGATCGCCCACACCGGCTCATAGGCGACCACCGTGTTCGTCGCGTCGCAGGAATGCGGAACGGATACCGCCAGCTGTTCCTCGACGACGGATAGCGCCGCCCCGGAATCGCGCTCGGATTCGGTTTCGCCGAGGCAGACGATCGCGGTCAGGCCGGCTCGGTGTGCGGCGGCGGCCTTGTTTCGCACCAGATCGCTCGTCTCGTTGTGGTCTGTGCGACGTTCCGAATGCCCGACGATAACCAATTCGGCGCCGGCGTCGGCCAACATTTCCGCCGCAATGTCACCGGTGTGCGCCCCCGATTCCTCGACGTGGCAATCTTGTCCGCCGATGGCGATCGAACTGCCGTCGGCCAAATCCGCCATTATCCCGATAAGATGTGCCGGCGGGCAGATCACAACATCGCAGGGCGATCGCCCGACCGTATCCAAGACGGCGCGCAGGCCCGTGACAAAGCCGCGGGTCATTTCCCGATTGCCGTTCATTTTCCAATTGCCGGCAATCAAAGTACGGTCTAATGGGGGCATCGGTAATTTCGCTAGCTTGCCGTCGGTGGCGCTAATTATCACATGGTCAGGCGGGATCAAAGTGCGGTAGGACGGAATCCGTTATTGCCGCGGCCACCGCGCGTTCATATTATCCGCGCCCAATCTCGGACCAGAAATTCGGTACGCGCCCTAAACGGAAAGGCTCGCAATGCTCCAGGCCCTACGCAAGAAAACGGCCTCGATTTTCGCAAAGATTCTCTTTGGGCTGCTGGTCCTCAGCTTCGGTGTATGGGGCATCGGCGATATCCTTCGTACCGGCGTTCAATCGGATGTGGTCGCCGAAGTCGGGCCGATGGAGATAAATGCGGCTTCCCTGGCTCGTGAATTTCAGCTTTCGGTCCAACGGTTGCAGCAACAGCTAGGAGTTCAAATCGATTCCAGGCAGGCGCAACAGATCGGTCTCGTCGATCAAGCGCTCGACCGTTTGATCGCCGAGGCCTTGCTCGACGTCAAGGCGAAGGAGATGGGGGTCACGATTTCGGAGGATTTGATTAGGCGTTCGATCCAATTGGATCCTGCGTTCCGCAATCAGTTCGGCCAATTCGATGCCAACGTGTTTCTCGCGGTTCTTCGCAATAACGGCCTCGACGAAGCGACCTATGTCGAAGTTCTGCGCGAAGACATGGCGCGCCGCCAATTGGTGAGCAGCGTCGCGATGCTCGAAGAGGCGCCGCGTCTTCTGTTCGATCGACTTTACGCCTACCGTAACGAACGACGCGTTGCCGACGTGCTTGAAGTGCGTGCGGAGGATCAAATCGTGGCGACCCCGACCGACAGCGAGCTCCGCGCCTATTACGACTCGCGCACAGACGACTACATGGCGCCCGAGTACCGGGAAATAACCGCCATCGTGCTCGAGCCGGAGGCGGTGTTGGACGAAATCGGTGTCGACGAAGAGGCCCTTCGCGACGCTTACGACAGTCGCCGCGCAGAGTTCGAGACGCCGGAGAAACGTGGTATTCGGCAGATCGTCCTGCGCGAAGAGGACAAAGCCAAACAGGCCGAATCACTCCTCCTGGAAGGGCGCTCATTGGATGCCGTTGCGACGGAAATTGCCGACGGATCCCCGATTGAACTGGGCGAAATAACCAAAGACCAGCTTCCCTTCACCGAACTCGGCGACGCGGCGTTCGCGCTCGGCGACGGTGAAATCAGCACGCCGGTTCAGAGCCCCTTCGGTTGGCACATTCTTCAAGTCACGACCATCGTTCCAGGCGCCGTAATCGAATTTGACGAGGTTCGGGAAATGCTCCGCGAATCGTTGGCGCGGGATCAGTCCGTCGATGTGCTGGCCGATCTCGCGAACCTCCTGGAGGACGAGTTGGGCGGCGGCGCAACGCTCGAAGAGGCGGCGGCCGGCCTGAATCTCGATATCCTTCGAATCCCCGCCGTGGACGGTAATGGCATGGACCCCGACGGAAAGCCGGTCGCTGACATACCGGGCAATTCAAGCTTCTTGTCGGTCGCTTTCGAATCGGAGCCCGGGCTCGACAGCTTCCTCACCGAAACGACCGAGGGGTATTTCCTGTTGCGCGTCGATTCGATCGATGGTGAGGCGCCGCGGCCCTTCGATAGCGTCATGGATGCAGTGAAGGAGGCTGTCATCGAGGAAAGACGGCGGGAGGCAGCCAAGGAGTATGCCTCGGACCTGCTCAATCTGGCCAAGGGGTCGTGGACCCTTGTCGATTTGGGCACAGAACAGGATCTTCGTGTGGCGACCAGTCGACCGGTGACGCGGACGGAACAAGATATCGGCGCCGGCGTTTCGGCCGCGGTAACTGCTGAGCTGTTCAAGGTCGGTTTCGGTGAGCCGGCCATGGCCGCCTCGAACGACGGCTACGCGATCATCGAGCTGAAAGAAATTATTCCCGCCGAACCCGGCGACGACGAAGAGACCGTTCAGCGCCTGCAAGGTCAGACGACGAATGCGGTGAAGGCCGACATTCTCGAGCAGCTCGACCGCGCCATCCGGCAAGATCACGAGGTCACGATAAACCGGCCCGTGATCGAGAGCATCCTCTAGTCCGTGCGCGCCTCGCCGGACTACGACAGCTTCGCCACGGCTTACAGCAAAGGTCGGCCGCAAGTCGTTTGGACGACCCTGGTTGCCGACTTGGAAACTCCAGTATCGGCGATGCTAAAGCTGGCCGAGGAACGTCCGAACAGTTTTCTTTTGGAATCCGTCGAGGGTGGCGCTGCCCGCGGCCGATATTCGCTGATCGGACTTAAGCCGGACCTGATCTGGCGGTGCGTGAATGGCCGGGCCGAAGTCAATCGCCGCGCGCGATATGACCCCGACGCCTTCGATCCTGTCACGGGCCCGCCGCTCGATTCTTTTCGCGACCTGCTGGCAGAGTCGCGCATCGTGGTTCCCGAATCGTTACCGCCGATGGCGTCGGGGCTCTTCGGCTATATGGGATATGACATGGTCCGGCAGATGGAATTGCTGCCCGACAACAACCCCGATGTCCTGGGTATTCCCGAGAGCATCTTCATCCGGCCCACCGTGGTCGCCGTCTTCGACAGTATCGAGGACCAGGTTACCGTCATTACGCCGGTGTGGCCGGAGCCGGGCATCGACGTTCGGGGCGCATTCGACATGGCTCGAGAGCGGCTTGCCGACGTTGTTTCCGATCTCGAGCGAAACCTTCCCTACCGGCGCGAACCGGCCGCCGATTTACAAACACTGCCGGAACCGGAATCGAACGTGAGCCGCGCCGCCTACCACGCGATGGTGGAGCGCGCGAAGGAATATATTCGCGCCGGCGATATCTTTCAGGTCGTCGCATCGCAGCGGTTCCGTCTGCCCTTTCGCCTGCCCCCCTTCACCCTCTATCGTTCGTTGCGTCGGCTCAACCCGTCGCCATTCTTGTTTTTCTTCAATTTCGGCGGCTTCTCGATCGTCGGCTCGAGCCCCGAAATCCTGGTCAGGCTGCGCGACGGGACGGTGACGATCCGACCCATCGCCGGCACCCGCCGCCGTGGCGCCGACCGCGAAGAAGACAAGGCCCTTGCCGCCGATTTGCTGGCCGATCCCAAGGAACTCGCCGAGCATCTCATGTTGCTCGACCTCGGCCGCAACGACGTTGGACGGGTCGCCGAAATCGGTTCGGTTCGGGTTACCGAGCAAATGTCGATCGAGTACTACTCCCACGTCATGCACATCGCATCCAACGTCGAAGGCCGAATTCGCGCCGATATGAGCGCGGTCGATGCATTGATTGGCGGATTTCCGGCCGGCACAGTCAGTGGTGCGCCCAAAGTGCGGGCGATGGAGATCATCGACGAATTGGAGACCGAACGGCGGGGCGCCTATGCCGGGGCGATCGGCTATTTCGCGGCCAACGGATCGATGGACACCTGCATCGCGCTTCGTACCGCGTTGGTCAAGGATGGCACTGCCTATATTCAGGCCGGCGGTGGCATCGTTGCCGACAGCGACCCGGAGGCCGAGTACCAGGAGAGCCTGAATAAGGCCAAGGCGTTAATCCGAGCGGCCGAGGAAGCGGTGCGGTTCGCCGCCGGCCGTTGATTGAAGCTGCTTCAGGCGGTCTCCCGACAAGCCCTCAACGCCGCCTTTTACGGTTCCCTCGGAACCTGATATAAGGGGGCAATTGCAATTAAACAATTATCTTAAGAGAACAGAACTAAACTGCTGCGATGTATGTACTCATTGACAACTATGACAGCTTCACTTGGAACCTGGTCCATTTTCTGGGTGAGTTGGACGCCGACGTCGAGGTCCACCGCAACGACGCGCTGAGCGCCGCCGCGGTGGTGGCCAAGAACCCGCGCGGCATCGTGCTGTCGCCGGGCCCGTGCGATCCCGACAAGGCGGGAATCTGCCTCGACCTCATTGAGTTGGCCGCCGGTACGATCCCAATTCTCGGGGTTTGCCTCGGTCATCAGGCCATCGGACAGGCCTTCGGCGGCCGGGTCGAGCGTGCGCCGGTGTGTATGCATGGCAAGCTCAGCTCTATCCGGCATACGGGCCAGGGTATATTTGCCGAACTACCCAATCCATTCGATGCCACGCGCTACCATTCCCTGATCGTGACCCGCGACTCCCTACCGAGTTGCCTGCACGTGACCGCCGAAACCGATGACGGCTTGGTCATGGCGCTGGCGCATTCCGAATTCCCGGTCTATGGCGTCCAGTTCCATCCCGAGAGTATCGCCTCGGAACACGGCCACGCCCTGCTCGCAAATTTCCTGCGGATCACTGGCCATGAACCGAACCCGGCGGCCAAGAGTGCGGCGGCATGACAAGCGGAATCGTTAGTTTCAAATCGCTCATCGGATGCGTCGCCCAAGGCAAGCGACTAACCCAGGATCAGGCCGAGGCGGCGTTCGACATTATGATGTCGGGCGACGCCACGCCCGCGCAAATTGGCGGTTTCCTGCTCGGTCTCCGGGTCCGTGGCGAATCGGTCGATGAGATCGCCGGGGCGGCCCGCATCATGCGCAACAAGGTACACCGCATGCGAGCGCCGGCGGATGCCATCGATATTGTCGGTACCGGCGGGGATGAAATCGGCACCTTCAATGTTTCCACGACCGCGGCGTTGGTGGTCGCGGGATGCGGCGTAGCGGTCGCCAAACACGGCAACCGGGCGATTTCATCGAAATCGGGAGCGGCCGACGTTCTGACCGCATTGGGCGTGAATATCGATGCGGATTTCGATCTCATCGAGCAGGCGATCCACGACGCAAAAATCGGGTTCATGATGGCCCCGCGGCATCATAGTGCCATGCGCCATGTCGCCGGCCCGCGCGTGGAACTCGGCACCAGGACGATATTCAACCTGCTCGGTCCATTGTCGAACCCGGCTCATGTTCGCCGCCTCTTGGTTGGCGTTTTCGCACGACAGTGGGTCGAGCCAATCGCCGAGGTGCTCGGGCGGCTCGGCCACGAACGGGCCTGGGTGGTCCATGGTTCGGATGGCCTCGACGAGATCACACTGACCGGACCGACCCATGTCGCCGCCTACGAGGACGGCAAGGTTCGTACGTTCGAGATCACTCCAGAGGACGCCGGCCTGGAGCGGGCGCCGATCGAAGCGCTGAAAGGCGGCGATGCCGCGTTCAACGCCGAGGCAATGCGCGGTCTTCTCGCCGGTGAGAAGACACCCTATCGCGATTTCACTCTGCTTTCCACGGCCGCCGGGCTCGTCGTCGCCGGTAAGGCGCAAAGCCTCCGGGAAGGTGCTACGCTCGCCGCCGCCTCGATCGACGAAGGCCGGGCGCGCGCCGCGCTCGATCGCATGGTCGAGATCACCAATTCCCGCAACGCCGCCGAGGCGGAGGAACAGAATTGAGCGACGTGCTGGCCCAAATCTGCCGCGACAAGCGCGAGGCCGTTCGCGTTCGCAAATTGACGCACCCGCAGCCGGCACTTGAGCGCGATGCCCGCGCAGCGTCACCGGCACGACCCTTTGCCGCCGCCCTCGCCGCCCGTATCGCGACCGGTAAATACGGCCTGATCGCGGAGATCAAGAAGGCCTCGCCGAGTCGCGGCCTGATCCGCGAAGATTTCGATCCCCCGGCGATCGCGCAGGCCTACCGGCGCGGTGGCGCGGCCTGCCTATCGGTGTTGACCGATGAAAAATATTTCGGCGGGCATGATGATTTCGTGGCCGTGGTTCGGGACGTCGTCGATCTTCCGGTACTGCGAAAGGATTTCATGCTCGATCCCTATCAAATCGTGGAATCGCGGGTCATCGGTGCCGATTGTGTCCTCCTCATCATGGCCGTGCTGGATGATGACCAAGCCGCGGATCTGGAGGCCGCCGCCGCGGAATTCGGGATGGACGCACTGATCGAAGTGCACGATGCCGCCGAACTCGAACGCGCGCTCAAACTACAGTCAACTTTGATCGGCATTAACAATCGCAACCTCAAGACACTGAAAACCGATATCGCAACGACCGAGGAATTGGCGCCGCTGGTGCCGTCCGACCGCCTGCTGGTGTGTGAAAGCGGTCTCGACCATCCGCGCGATCTGGCGCGCATGGCCGCTGCCGGCGCCCACAGCTTCCTGGTTGGAACCTCGCTCATGGCACAACCGGATATCGAATCCGCCACCCGCAAGCTGCTTGATCAATCGGAGCCGGCGCGCGCCACTGCATAAGGCCAACGGAATGGGCAAACTCACGCATATCGACGACCACGGCCAGGCGCGTATGGTCGACGTATCCGCGAAGGCCATCACCGAGCGCGTCGCCGTCGCCAAGGGATCGGTCTATATGAACCCGGAAACGATGGCCGCGATAAAGGCAGGCGCGATGAAAAAGGGTGACGTCGTCGCCGTCGCGCGCTTGGCTGGGATCATGGCCGCCAAGCGCACCGCCGACCTTATCCCCCTGTGCCATCCATTGCCGATCACATCTATCGAAGTCGATTTGTCATTCGACGAGAGCCGTGACGCGATAGACATTTCGGCGACAGTACGAACGACTGGCCGGACCGGTGTGGAGATGGAAGCCTTGACCGCCGTTTCGGTGACTGCCCTCACCGTTTACGATATGTGCAAGGCAATCGACCGCGGAATGCGCATCGGTGATATGTGCCTCGTCCACAAGAGTGGCGGAAAATCGGGAACCTACGACAGGCCATGATATCGGTCGCCGAGGCGCTAGAGAGGATAACGTCGGTTTTCGAGCCCCTGGCGGCCGAGCAAATAGCGCTGGCCGAGGGTCTGGGTCGCGTCCTCGCGGAGGATGTTGTGGCGCGCGTGACACAACCTCCCGCGGCGGTTTCGGCCATGGACGGATACGCGGTACGCCACGCCGACATGTCGTCGCTGCCAACCAAGCTTCAATTGATCGGGTCGGCGCCGGCCGGCGGTGCGTTCGACGGAACGGTGACACCCGGCACGGCGGTTCGGATCTTCACCGGCGGGCCCGTTCCCGACGCGGCGGATACCATCGTCATCCAGGAGGACACGGAGTCCGACGGCGAAACGGTGACGATTGCCGCCTGCGGACCGGCCGGTGATTTCGTTCGACCCGCCGGGCTCGACTTTCGCGCCGGCGATGTCGGCCTTCAATCCGGCCGAGTTCTGACCGCGCGGGACATCGGTTTTGCCGCCGCCATGAACGTCCCCTGGTTGCGCGTGCGGCGGAGACCGCGAATCGCCATCATGTCGTCCGGTGACGAATTGGTGAACCCGGGAGAATTGCGAGGACCGAACCAGATCGTCAGTTCGAACGGCATTTCTCTAGCCGCGTTTGTCACCGCCTGCGGCGGCACACCGTCAAACCTTGGTATCGCCGCCGATGACGAGCGGGTCCTGACCGCGATGGCGGCCGGAGCGCGTGGCGCCGATCTCCTGGTGACCAGCGGCGGCGCTTCCGTTGGCGACCACGATCTTGTGCAAAAGGCACTCGGCAAGGAAGGCTTGCAGGTCGACTTCTGGAAGGTCGCGATGCGGCCGGGGAAGCCATTGATTTTCGGCCAATTGGGCGAAACGCCGTTGTTGGGACTGCCCGGCAATCCGGTCTCGTCGCTGGTTTGCGCGGTTGTATTCCTGCGCCCGGCACTGGCCAAGATGCTGGGCCTCGGCGTCGATACGGCGCCGGCCGCGACAGCGGCGCTCGGCCGCGATTTGCCGGCGAACGATAGGCGGCAGGACTATCTACGCGCGACACTCTCCTACGATGGCGCCGGAGAACCGGTGGCCACCCCGTTCACCAAACAGGACAGCTCGGTGTTGTCGGGACTGGCCCACGCGGACTGCCTTATCGTCAGGGCACCCGATGCGCCGTCGGCCGCCTCCGGCGATCGCGTCGAAGTCATTCACCTATCCGGCTCCCTCTTCAGCGTCTAGGAAGGCCGCCCGGGGCGCTGCATCGAACGCCAAAAAGGGTTGACGAAAAAGTGGAACTAAACTAGAACATAATAAGAAGTTGGCATTTTGTTCTACATTTTGTGTCCGTTCGAGGGGGATATCAGACATGTTGACCCGCAAGCAGCACGAGTTACTGATATTCATCAACGAGCGGATCACCAGCAAGGGCGTGTCGCCATCCTTCGACGAGATGAAGGAAGCGCTCGGGTTGAAGTCCAAATCAGGCATCCATCGTTTGATCACCGGCCTCGAAGAGCGCGGGTTCATACGCCGTCTGCCGCACCGCGCCCGGGCGCTTGAAATCCTGCGAATGCCGCAAGACGCGGCGCTGAATAATCGTTCCCTCGGGTCTGCCCGCAGGGGCCGTCCGTCGAATGTCATCCGTCCCGATTTCAAATCCGGTCCGACGCCGGTTCGGGTCGGCGGCGAGGTGGTGGAATTGCCTCTCTACGGCCGTATCGCAGCCGGCACACCGATCGAGGCCTTACGCGAACCCGGTAATTCGATTGCCGTCCCGCCCACCCTGTTGGGCGGCGGCGAGCACTATGCCCTGGAGATCGATGGCGATTCGATGGTCGACGCCGGCATTCAAGACGGCGACACGGCAATCATTCAACGCTGCGAAACCGCGGAAAACGGGAGCATTGTCGTGGCCTTGGTTGCCGGCAACGAAGTGACGCTGAAGCGGCTGCGCCGCAAGGGCAATTCTGTAGCGCTGGAGCCCGCCAACACGAAGTATGAAACCCGTATCTTTGGACCGGACCAAGTCAAGGTCCAAGGCAAACTCGTCGGTCTTATCCGCCGCTATTGATCACGGCAATCCCACCCACGGACGATCGCCCCGCACCTGCCGTGACGAGGTCGCCCTAATTTCTCCTCCGTCAAACCGAATTTCGTAGGCGCCGTTGCGCCATAGATCGAAGCGATCGATCGCCAGACCGGTTCGCGGTCGACAACGATCATCGAGCGGCACCAGCGCTACAACCACGTCGGCGATGGCGCAATCCTCGGCGGCGGCGCGGGGGTCCTTGACAATCGCGACGATCCGGCCGGCGATCGAATAGAGACAGCCGATGGTGTCGCATTGCAGCGCGCCTCCTTCGCTGGGGCCCTCCTCGGGCCACGGTCGCCATTCCGCCGCACCGACCAGACGCAGCCACGAGTCGCGGACGAAGGCGTCGCGACGGGCCGACGAAAATAGCCAAGCCTCGTCGCGATCGCGGACCGCGACGAGCCGCGCGTCGGGCGAGACCAAAAGGCTTGGCGGGGTCGCGGCACCAAAGCCGATGAGCGCGATCAATATGACGGGTAAGCCGAGCCACCTCCATCGCCGGCGCCACAAGCACAGCCAGAGGCCGCCGATAGTGACCAGAACGATCGCCCAGGCCGGCGGCATCGGCATCAGTAGGACGGCTCCCGGCCAACTTGCGACTGATTCCGCGGCGCCGAGGACGACGCCGATGCCCCAACCCATGGGCACGAGCGCTACTTTCTCCAATCCAAAGGGCATCAGGCAAAGGGCGAGCAGCCCCCACGGCATGATCCAGAAAGCGGTAACCGGCACCGCGATCATATTTGCGGCCAATCCGTAAAGGGTTATTCGGCCGAAGTGGAATAGGGCATAGGGTAAGGTCGCCAAACTCGCGACGAAGGTCGTCAAAGCGACGCCGCCGACATAGAGCAGCGGTTGCCGCCACCAGGAGCTGGTTCGCAAATTGATGGCGTAGCGGGCGCGTAGCGCTTCATAGACCGCAACAAGCGCGATCACGGCTGCGAAGGAAAGCTGAAAACTGGCACTCATCAGCGTGTGGGGGGCCAGCAACAGGACCACGATCGCGGCGAATGCCACGAGCCGCATCGACACGCCTTCGCGGTCGGTCATAACCGCCAGGAGGACGAGCGCTATCATCAAGAACGCTCGTTGTGTCGGAACCGTCATGCCGGACAGCAGCAAATAGCAGAATGCCCCCACCAGGGCGACCACTGCCGACCACTTCTTGATCGGATGGCGAAGCGCGATTGTCGGCCACAAAGCGAGCAAAGCGCGGGTAGCGAAGAAAATAAGCCCGGCGACCAGGCCGATATGTAGTCCCGATATCGCGAGAAGATGAGCGAGCCCGGAATCTCTCATCGCCTGCAATGTGCCCGCCGGGATGGACCCACGTTCGCCGGTGATCAAAGCAGCGGCAACAGCACCCTCCCGACCGGGAAGAGCCGCGACAATCCTCTGGTAAACCGACCGCCGGATCCGCGACAACAAGAGCATTGCACCGCCGTGGTCGGATTCGAAATCTGCGGCGGGCTTCATTCTGCCGAGGGAGTACCCAATCGCTCCGATGCCCTTGAAGAAGGCGTAACGTTCGAAATCGAACGCATGCGGTGCCACCGACGGCGGCGGCGGATTGAGTACGACGAGGCCCGCGGCCCAATCGCCCGGCAGCGGCAACCAGTCGCCCTTCGGCGTTCGAACGCGTACCCGTCGTGGCAGGTCGTCTTGACCCAGGTCATCCATTGTCGCCGACGTCAGAACGAACCGGTAACCACCGGTGACGTCTTGAACCGACCTTATTTGCCCGATCATTTGGCGGGGGCCGATCCGCTCGTCCAGTGTTTCGACATCGGTCAGGAACGTCGCTACCTGCGCGGCGGCAAACCCCGCAGCCGGGGCGATCAGGATCATTGCTATTGGCGTCGCCACCGAGCGGTGCCTGCTGGCGATCAAGACCACTAAGGCGAGTATGAGGAGCGTAGGTCCAACCCAAAGCGCAGCTTCCGTGCGCAGCGAGAAATAGATCGCGATTCCGGTAGCGATACCAACCGGGATCCACAGCACCCATCGGTCACGTTCCTCGGCCAGAAAGGACATGGCCAACCGAACCGGCCCCATGGCACCCCATCGGGTTTCGTCATTCCTCTCGTCGACCCGACCGCTGAACATGATCGATCTATCAAGCCTGCTGTGCGGATTTTCCCCTTATGCTACACACCACGCGCCGATCAGGCCAAAACAAGGATTCTCATTGCCATGAGCGTGGTTACTCGATTCGCCCCTTCGCCCACGGGTTTCTTGCATATCGGTGGCGCGCGAACGGCGTTGTTCAACTGGTTGTTCGCCCGCCACCATGGCGGCATTTTTCAACTACGCATCGAGGATACGGACCGGGCACGATCCACCGAAGAGGCAAAGGCAGCCATTCTTGACGGATTGTCCTGGCTCGAATTGACCTGGGACGGCGATGTCGTTTTTCAGTCGGAACGCGCCCGTCGCCATAGCGAGGCCGCTCAGGAATTGCTGCGGAGCGGACACGCGTACAACTGCTATGCCTCACCCGCGGAATTGGCCGAAATGCGGGAACGGGCCAAGGTCGAGGGCCGACCGGCGACTTACGACCGACGGTGGCGAGACCGCGACCCCGCCGAAGCGCCGGAAGGTGTTTCGCCAGCGGTGAGGTTCAAGGCTCCCAACGGCGGCACGACAACAATAGACGATGGCGTCCAGGGATCTGTCGAGATCGACAATCAGCAGCTCGATGACATGGTGCTCCTGAGAGCCGACGGATCGCCGACTTACATGCTGTCGGTCGTCGTCGACGACCATGACATGGGAATCACCGATGTCATCCGCGGCGACGATCACCTGACCAACGCGTTCCGTCAAACGCAGCTCTATCGGGCGCTCGGTTGGGAACCGCCGCGATTCGTCCATATCCCCCTGATTCATGGGTCCGATGGCGCGAAATTGTCGAAGCGCCATGGCGCTCTCGGGGTCGCGGCCTATCGCGAGATGGGCTATCTGCCGGAGGCGATCTGCAACTATCTTCTCCGTCTCGGCTGGGCCCATGGCGACGACGAAATCATCGACCGCGAACATGCGATCGCTTGGTTCGACCTCGACGGGGTCGGCAAATCGGCGGCGCGCTTCGATCTTGCCAAACTCGAAAACCTCAACGGACATTACCTGCGCGATGCCGACAATGCCCGGTTGATCGCGCTCATGGATCCGCACCTGTTCGACGGAAGCGACGAAGGGCCGACGGAAAGCGACAGAAAGCGGCTTATGGGGGCCCTGCCGGGCCTGAAGAAACGTGCCAAGACTATTGTCGAACTCGCTGAAAACGCCAGATTTTATGTCGCCAAACGACCGATAGGGATTTCCGGCAAGGCGGCACTTTTGCTGACCGACGAGGCCCGAATATTGATTGCCGACTTCGCCGCACAGCTATCGGTATTCGAAGACTGGTCTGAAGCAAGTCTCGAGGCCGAGGCCCGTGCATTCGCGTCATCGCGAAAGCTTGGCTTGGGGAAACTTGCCCAACCGTTGCGTGCCGCCCTTACCGGCGCGACCGCGTCACCAAGCATCTTCGAGGTCATGGCCATCCTCGGCCGGGATGAGTGCCTCGCCCGCTTCGACGATATTGCGGCGTAGAGGCGGGATTCGGTTTCGTATCCACGATTTGCCATTCAGTTGCCCGGCAAGTATTCTGTTGAGGCAAGATTGACCCCTACCCTCCTTTCAATTAACCGGATGGTTAGATGACCGACGCGCAAGCCAAGCAGGATTCCCCGGATACCGTAACCCTGACCGACAATTCGACCGGCAAGGCCTACGAGCTACCCATAATACATGGGACCGAAGGCCCGGCCGTGATTGACGTCCGCCGCCTTTATGCCGACGCCGGGTATTTCACTTTCGATCCTGGGTTTACCGCCACCGGCAGCTGCGAGTCGGCCATCACTTTCATCGACGGCGACGCGGGTATCCTTCTCCACCGCGGTTATCGCATTGAAGATCTGGCGGAGAATTGCGATTTCATGGAGGTCTGCTTTCTCTTGCTCAAGGGCGAATTACCGACCCCCGAGCAGAAAACGAAATTCAGCCAAGACATTACCATGCATACCATGCTGCACGAGCAGCTGATGAATTTCTATCGCGGGTTTCGGCGTGATGCTCACCCGATGGCGATCATGGTTGGCGTCGTCGGCGCGCTTTCCGCTTTTTATCATGACAGCACCGACATCCATGACGCGCGTCAACGCATGATCGCGTCCTACCGGTTGATCGCAAAGATGCCGACAATCGCCGCCATGGCATACAAATATTCTCTTGGGCAGCCCTTTGTGTACCCGCAGAACCGCTTGGCCTATGCGGAGAATTTTCTCCACATGACGCAAGCCGTGCCGGCCGAGGACTACAAGGTCAATCCAGTTGTGGCGCGCGCCATCGATCGTATTTTCATTCTCCATGCCGACCATGAACAGAACGCGTCGACGAGCACGGTGAGATTGGCTGGCTCGAGTGGCGCCAACCCCTTCGCGTGCATCGCCGCCGGGATCGCGTCGCTTTGGGGCCCGGCCCACGGCGGTGCCAACGAAGCCGTGCTGAACATGCTTCGCGAGATCGAGCATCCTGATCGTATTCCGGAGTATATCGCTCGGGCCAAGGATCACGACGATCCGTTCCGATTGATGGGATTCGGCCACCGCGTCTACAAGAATTACGATCCCCGCGCTGCCGTCCTGAGAGCCTCATGCCATGAGGTGCTCGATGACCTCGGCAAGAAGGACGAGCCCATGCTCAAGCTAGCGCTTGAACTTGAGCGCATTGCCCTCGAAGACGATTACTTCGTCGAGAAGAAGCTCTTCCCCAACGTCGATTTCTATTCCGGCATCATCATGGATGCGATCGGTTTACCGACGTCGATGTTTACGGTCATATTCGCTTTGGCGCGGACCGTCGGCTGGGTCGCGCAGTGGAACGAGATGATTGAAGATCCCAGCCAAAAAATCGGGCGCCCGCGTCAACTCTATACCGGGGAGTCGGCGCGGAATTTCATCTCCCTCGATGAGCGCGCCTAGCGCCGTCCATCTAGTTTACTTGCGCTCAATGAGTTCGATCTTGTAGCCGTCGGGGTCCTCGACGAATGCGATCACCGTGGTGCCGTGTTTCATCGGACCGGGCGGCCTCGGAATACTGACACCCTCTTTTTCGAGGTCGGCGCAAATCGCATAGATATCCGGTACGCCGATCGCCAAGTGACCGAATCCGGACCCATGTTCATAGTCCTGTTCCTGGTCCCAGTTGTGGGTCAGCTCGATGACGGTGTGTTCCTTCTCATCGCCGTAACCCACGAAGGCCAGCGTAAATCGGCCCGCTGCATAATCACTTCTGCGCAAAACCTCCATGCCCAAATGGCGGGTGTAGAAATCAATCGAGCGATCGAGGTCACGCACCCGAATCATCGTGTGAAGCAATCGGTGGGGCGTTTCTGCCGGCGTCCGTTCATTCATCGCCCAAGTACCCCTTTTTGATCGTTCGCGGTCGCTTTATTCTAATGCAATCTTGGCGTCGGAAACCAACTCCATGATCCGTTCGGCGGCACGATCGCTTGGCCGCTTGTCGCCGATCCTAAGGCGCGAGACCACTTCCTCGAGATCCGCCGACTGAGTCGCCCGCGCCGCGGGATCGGCCAACAGACGGCCGACGGCCTCGGCGATGGCCTTTGGCCGGCACCCATATTGGCGGAATTCCGGGATAGCGGCCCGATCGAGGATCCAATTCGGAATGCTGATGTATTTAACGCGCAGGCCGCGAAATACGCGAAGCAAATTCAGGGCGGCAATTCGTCCACATACGACGGCAGGAACGCCGGCGGCCGCCAACTCCAACGTCACCGTGCCCGCGGCGGCGAGCGCAACGTCGCAGGCGGCAAAAGCGTCCCGCTTTTCCGCGATATCGGTGGCGAGAATTGTTGGCGCAGGCCACGTGCTTGCCGAGTCGCTCACGCGCTTTCGCATCTGGGTCGTCGTTGGCGCGACGATCACCAAATCCGGGAATTCCTGAGCCAAGCGTCCTATCACCGCATCGAAGATCGGCAATATAAGACGGAGTTCGCTGTTACGGCTTCCCGGCAGAACCGCCAAGACCCGTGCATCTTCCGCGATACCGTGGCGGCGGCGAAACCCGGGACCATCACCGGGACTGTCCGGCCGTTCGAGAATATTCGGGCCGACATAGGTCGATTCGAGCCCGACCGCATCGAAATAGGGCTTCTCGAAGGGAAACAGAAACAGCAGATGATCGAGGAATTTTGCCATTGCCGCCGCACGTCCCGGCAGATAGGCGTAAACGCGCGGGGCCACATAGTGAATGAGCGGTACGCCGAGATCGCGCAGGCGACGGGAAACGCGAAGGCTAAACATCGGACAATCGATGGTGACAATCGCCGCCGGATGGAGGCTGCGGGCCGTATTCTCGGTCTCCCGCAACCTTTTCACCAATGACCAATATCGCGCGGCGACGTCCCCAAGATCATAAAGCGTCAACTCGCTCATGGGAAAAAGACTGTCGAGTCCTTCCGCCTGCATGGCTTCTCCGCCGATCCCGGCAAACCGAATTCGCCCGCCCGTCTTTCGTTTCATCGCGGTCATCAAGGCGCCGCCGATGGCATCTCCGGAAGGCTCGCCCGCAATCAAAAAAATGAGCGGATCTGGTGTCGAGGGCTTGGAAATGCTGTTCATTCGGCACCGCGGA
This sequence comes from Alphaproteobacteria bacterium, assembly GCA_024244705.1. NCBI lineage: Bacteria > Pseudomonadati > Pseudomonadota > Alphaproteobacteria > Alphaproteobacteria bacterium. The sequence goes on along the minus strand of JAAEOK010000060.1, from coordinate 40,104 downwards.
CCGCGACGAGGAACAATCCGCTGCTGTCGGCAACCGCAATCGTCCGTTCACGATCGACGACGACCGCGGCGCCGGCTTCGATCGCGATGCCACGAAATCCAGCATCGGAAGCGTTGACCATGGTCTGCGGGCCAATCGTGGGCGGATCGGCGCGGAGTTCCTGCTGCGGCTTCCGCATTTTGACGAGAACCGCGCCGGGACCGTCCATTTGCAAATCCTTGGATCGTCTGATCAGTTGATCGGTGCCCTCGGCGCCTTCGACGGCCAGGATCGTTCTGCGCTGGACCACGACCGCCTGGCCAATGTCGAGACCGCCGATCGCCTTGGCGGCCTCAACGCCCAAAACGATGTCCATCCATGCCTCGGTGTCCGGTTCAAATGCTCCAAGCTGCCCCTTTTCCGCAAACAAGTCGGCGGCAAACGCCCTGGCGCTAACGACCGCCAATCCGTCCTTTTCTATCTCTTGGATAAGGAAGGCAACGACTTCGTTTTCACCAAGCCGCATCCGGCTCATGATTTCCGGCATGCGCTTGCTGAGCCAAGCGTCGGGCTCCTGAGCTTTCAAATGCCATGGCTGGAAATCTCCGGTCAGGACCAGCTCACGGATATCATTCTCGCGTGCGAGGTCAATCGTTCGGCCGATTGCCGTCAGCTGGATCCATTTATGGGGAATGCCGGATAACTTGGCTGCATCCGCCTGGCCTTCGATGGCAAGAACAAGGGCGTCCCTGCCCTGCTTTACGGCCGCATTGTAGAGCTCGATCGGCAAGTCTCCGCCGCCGGCGACGACACCGAGCTTACCCGCCATTGCGAGCTTCCAGCCTCAAAAAACCTCGGCCGCGGCGGTCCTGAACAAATCGCACCATTTCTTGAACACAAGCTTCGTCGGGGTAGCGGCACTCCACTTCGTTCGTGTTGGCCGCCAATTTGTCGTCGGCTGAAAATAGCATCGTCATCGCGCCGGCGATGCACTGTATCGTTGTGCGGGAGAAGCCGTTGCGACGAAGGCCGACAAGGTTCGGACCGCGTAATACTCCACCTAGCGGCTCGGCACCCGGCAGGACCAGCGCAAACGGTGCGACGTTGCCCTTTATCAAGGACACCGCCGGAATCATCGCCAACCTGCCGATCCGAACATGTTGATGAATGCCTGCGAGCCCTCCAAGATAGGCGCGGTCCCCGACCGTCACGTGGCCGCCGAGGGTCGCGTTGTTGGCCATCGTAACGTCGTTGCCAACGATACAATCATGAGCAACATGCACGCCCACCATCAGGTAGCAGTTATTGCCGACGGAGGTGAGCCCGCCACCGCGTTCGGTGCCACGATGAATGGTGGCGTGCTCGCGGATGACGCAGTTGCCTCCAATAACTACTCGACCGTGAGCACCGGAGTCTTGGCGGTGTTGGGGTGCCAAGCCAATTACCGCATGGGGAAAGATATGCGTGCTTTCACCGATCTCGGTATCGCCGTCGATGACGGCATGGGATTCAACGACGACGGAGCGACCCAATCTGACCGTCGGTCCGATCGTCACATAGGCGCCTATGACGACATCGTCTGCTAGTTCGGCATTCGGATGAACCAATGCCGTCGCGTGGATTTCCGCCATTATCGGTCTGAGATCATCGCTGTATAGCGCGCCTCGGCCACCGTAATGCCATCCACTCTTGCCAAACCCTGGAATTTCCATACGCGGCCACGGGTGTGGATTCGGGTGACCGGGAGATAAAGCACCGACCCTGGAAACACGGGGCGACGAAATCGACAGGTGTCCATTGACATGAAATAGACAACCGAGGTTCGCAATCGTTCGATCGGCCAATCGAGCGAATGCATGACGAGCGCTGCTGCGGTCTGGGCCATTGCCTCTACGATAAGTACGCCGGGCATCACAGGTTTTTTGGGGAAATGGCCGCGGAAAAAGTCTTCGTTGGAAGAAACCGTCTTTACACCGGTGGCGCTTTCGCCAGGCACGATGTCAATGAGGCGCTCGACAAACAGGAAGGGCGGACGGTGTGGCAGGACCTCGTTGATGCGCTCAAGGCCAATCTCCGTAACGCCTTCGATCGACGATATCGTATCCATCGGTTTAGGCTTCGTTTCCGGCATTAGCTACCCCCGCACTCCGCGTCCCTAATTCCAAGTCTATTTCCCTCGCGCGCCACGCGCTCGCAATTTATCCCTGGGCGGCGTAATGCAACATCGGCATTGGCCTGCATTTTTGCCCAGACGATCCGTATTATCAATCTACATTGGTTTGGGACTGGAGGCGAAGCGAGGCATCGCTTCAAAATGACGTCCTAGTTATCTCGAATAAGGACCTCGACCGACGGCAGTGACTGATCCATCTGCAACAGCACCTGCTCGGTAATATCGACCGCCGGCACGGAGTAAATCACCATATTCTTGGTCAGCACGAGATTGACCCCGGTTTGCTCGGCAATGTTCTGCGCGACCTCCGAAATCGCCTCTTCCACATTACGCATCGCCTCGGCAAATCCCTGATCCAGTTGCCGTTTTCGGTTCTGCACATGCCGTTGTGTTTCGGCGACTTGTTTCTGAAATTCCTGCTGGCGTTCGGCGAATGCCTCCGCCGAAAGCACCGAGCGCTGTTTCGCCAATTCCTCGTCCGCCGTTCGGAGGTCTCTCTCGCGGCTAGAGATTTCGTCCTGATAGGACGCCCGCCTCTCCTCGAGCTGGGCGCGGATACTCTTCGAGGCCATAGAATCTCGCATCAACGCTTCGACATCAATTATCGCTATTGTCGGCGACGGCAATTGTTGTGCGCCGGCACCGGGCGGAGACCAAAACGCAACGGCCAATAGTGCGAGCAAAGCGAGTCGAGCGACGACGGAACGAATCACAAACCGATCCCCTAGAATGTCGTGCCAAAGGAGAAATGAATCACCTGGGTTTCGTCGAAACTTTCCTTGAGCAACGCTTGCGCTAAATCAACGCGGACCGGACCGAACGGCGTGGTGATCTGCAGACCGACACCGACCGACGCCCGTAGGGAACTGGAATCGAGGATGGGATCATTGTCCGGATTGTCGATGCCCCACAGGCTGCCGAAATCGGTAAAGATCTTGCCTTCGACGCCAAGGCTTTCCGGCAGCCCGAGCGGGAAACCCAATTCCACGGTGCCGGTATAAAAGTAGTTGCCGCCCAGAGAGTCGTTGGATGCCGGATCCCTCGGGCCGATGCCCGATGTCGAAAAGCCACGCAATTCGTTACCGCCGACGAAGAACCGGGTCTGGATGTTGACGTCCTTGTTGTTCAGGCCGGAGACCGCTCCGGCTTCACCGGAGAGGACGATGTTCCAGCCGTCCGCAATCGGCAAGTAATAGCCGCCGCTTGTCGTCAGTTTCAGAAAATACTCCGATCCCCCGGGTCCCGCGTATTGCGTTCCAAACGTGATGAAATAGCCTTCGGTGGGGAACTGCCGGTTGTTGCGCTTGTCGTATGTCAATTCGGTGAAAATTGAGGACGTTTGTGTCCGCCCCTCCTGCTCCATGATGATCGTCGAGGCATTCGGCTGAACATCCGTGATGTTGTCCGTCCGATAGGTGTACCGCCATGATTGCGACAGCGACTCGGTAATTTCGTATCCGACACGTACGTTGGCGCCAGTCGATTCCTGCGAGAACGTATTGTTGTCACCGAGGTCCGTGGCAAGGCGGAAGATGTCAATCCCGGCCACCATGTTGTAGCCAAGGAAATAAGGTTGGGTGAAACCAAAATCGACCTGTTGGGTGCGCCCTGAAATCGAGAAATTCGCCCTCAGCGCTTGGCCCCGCCCGAGGAAATTTCGCTCGCTAATCCCGACCGTGGCCAAAGGTCCCTCGTCCGTCGAAAATCCGGCGCCCAGGGACAGCTCGCCGGTTGGTTGCTCGACAACGGAGACTTGGAGAATGGTCTTATCCGCATCGGTGCCGGGAAGATTTTCGATCTCCACCGACTCGAAAAAGTTCAGGTTCTCCATGCGCCGTCGGCTTAGCTGGACCTTTTGGGTATTGAAGGCGTCGCCCTCCACCAATTGGATTTCCCGACGGATCACATAGTCGAGCGTACGCGTGTTGCCGATGATGTCGATGCGCTCGACGAAAACACGCGGCCCTTCCCGGATAATGAACGTTATCGAGATCGTCCTGATATCGGGGTCTCGCGTGACATCGGGGCGAATCTCGACGAATGCGAAGCCCAGCACGCCAACCTCATCGGTCAGTGCATTGATGGTCTTTTCGATCTCCTCCGCATTGTACCAATCGCCCTCGTCAAAGGTGATGCTGTCCAACAATGCTTCCGGCGGCAAATTCTTGATATTGCTGACTATCTCGCCCTTGCCGAATTTGTACCGTTCGCCTTCATCGACGGTGAACGTGATGTAGAACCCGGAGCGGTCGGGCGAAAGCTCGGCAACCGCCGAAATAATTCGGAAATCGGCATAGCCCTTCGAGAGATAGAAGCGTCGTAAAAGTTCGCGATCAAAGGTCAGCCGGTCGGGATCGTAGGTGTCATTGCTATTGAGGATATTCCACCATTGCGATTCACTGGTGATGATCACCTCACGCAGCTCGGCGTCGGAGAAGTGCTTGTTGCCGATGAATACGATCCGTTCGATATCCGTGGTGTCGCCCTCGTTGATTTCAAAAATAAGGTCGACGCGATTCTGCGGAAGGGTAATGGCCTTGGGTTCTACCGTGGCCCCGAACCGGCCATTACGTTTATACAGATCGAGAATTCTGCGGACGTCGTTTTGAACTTTCGTTCTGGTGTAAACGACGCGCGGGCGGAGTTGCACCTCGGCTGAGAGATCATCGTTGGAAAGCTTGCGGTTACCTTCAAAGGCAATGCGGTTGATCACCGGATTCTCGACGACGCGAACGACGAGAATATTGACCTCTCGACGGAGCGTCACATCGGAAAACAATCCGGTGGCAAAAAGGCTCTTGAGCGAGCGGTCCATACGCGAGGGGTCGAAGGGATCGCCGGGTCGAATGACCATGTATGAGAGTACGGTTTCGTTCTCAATCCGCTGCGCGCCCTCAATCCGGATCGCCTCGACGATATCGATACGCGTCGATTCATCGGTAGCGACACCAGCTGTCGCCAGTCCCGACGCCAACAGCGCCCAAATAAAACCGGCGGCGATAAGCAGTGACCCCAATTTTGTTCGCACAACGCCTCCCATACCGATTCAGAACTACAACTTTGCGTGATGCCTAAACGAGGCGGCTAACGATATTCACCAAGTCGTTCCACGTCACGAAGATCATCAGCAATAGGACCAGACCGAGGCCGAACCGAAAACCGTATTCCTGTGCCTTTTGCCCGAGCGGGCGGCCTCGTACCGCCTCGAACAAATAGAACAGCAAATGACCGCCGTCCAAGACCGGAACTGGGAACAGATTGATGAGACCGAGATTGATCGACAGAATGGCCATGAACAGCAACATGCCGCTAATACCATTGGACGCCATATCTCCGGACAATTTCGCAATACCGATCGGTCCGGCCATCTCCTTGGTCGATCGGGCGCCTGAAATGAACTGGCCGATCGCCCTGAGGGTGACCATCGTGTAGTCATAGGTCGACAGCGTCGCGTGCCAAAGCGCATCGAACGGGTTATCGCGGGGTTCCATTGCGACCTTTGAGCTACGAATCCCCAACCTACCAATCTGTCCCTTGTTGCCAAAACGGTCGACAATGTCGATCACCTCCGGCAAAACCACGAGCGACATTTCTTTGCCGTCACGGACGACAGTTATATCCACGGACGAACCGAGGCCGGATTGGACGAGAAGTTGGACGTCTTCGAAGCGATCGATGGTTCGACCGTTGATATCGACGATAAGGTCACCGACGCTGAGGCCGCCGCGGTCGGCGGCGCTTTCCGGTACGACGGCGGCCACTTCAGGAACGGTCGAGGGCTGACCGTAGGTCATATAGAATCCGGTGAAGACAACGATCGCAAAGAGGAAATTGGCGATTGGTCCCGCAGCCACGATCGCGGTCCGTTGCGACAGCCGTTTGTGATAAAAAGACACAGTCTTTTCGTGCGCCGTCATCTCGGCGATAGATTCGGCATCCGGTGCGCTTGAACCGTCCTTATCCCCGAACATCTTAACGTAGCCGCCGAGGGGCACCGCACAGATCTTCCACCGCGTTTCATGGCGGTTTGTCCAGCCAAACAATTCCGGGCCAAAGCCGATCGAGAATGCCTCGACGCGCACGCCGTTGAGGCGTGCGATCAGGTAATGTCCCATTTCATGAACGTAGACGAGCACGGTAAGAACGACCACGAAGGGAACGACGTAATCCCAAATTCCTGTGAGAATTTCCATCACTGCGATACCGCGCTCCTCAAACCATTGAATTCGGAATTTGAAATTCGCTTCACCTGTTCCGTCGCGAGCCGCCGTCCTTCGATGTCCATTGCCACGACCGTATCCAGCGAATCGAGTGCCGTATTCGATGAATTGTCGAGCGTCGCGTCAATAACGTCGGTTATATCAAGGAAGCCAATTTCGCCATCCAAGAACGCCCGCACCGCTATTTCGTTTGCAGCATTGAGTGTGACCGGCATGCTCCCTCCCGCTTCGAGCGCTGTTCGCGCCAACCTTATGGCGGGAAATTTTTCGTCGTCCGGCGCCTGAAAGGTCAAATCACCGGCGGCCATGAAATCGATCTTCGCCGATGGTGACGAAATGCGACTGGGCCATCCGAGTGCATAGGCTATAGGCGTTCGCATATCCGGCGTCCCAAGTTGGGCCAGGACGGAACCGTCGACATATTCGACCATGCTATGGATGACGGATTGTGGGTGGACAACGATTTCGATCTTCTCGTCCTCCACCGGAAACAAGTGGTGGGCCTCTATGACTTCGAGACCCTTGTTCATCATGGTCGCCGAATCAACCGATATTTTTGCGCCCATATCCCAATTTGGATGCGCCACCGCTTGCGCCGGAGTGACGTTTGTCAATTCGACGCGTGCCCGATTTAGAAACGGCCCGCCTGATGCCGTCAAAATCACGCGCGAAACGGTATGCGCCTGATCGAATTCAAATACCTGAAAAATGGCGCTGTGTTCCGAGTCCACCGGCAATAGCGTCCCATTCGCCTGTTCTACTTCAGCCATGACGATATCGCCGGCGCAGACCAGGCACTCTTTGTTTGCCAAGCCCACTGTCACGCCGCGGCGAACTGCGGCGAGAGTCGGGGCCAAGCCCGCGTATCCGACGATTCCGGCCATGACGAAGTCGCTGGGGCGTTGCGCGGCTTCGACAAGCGCTTCGGGTCCCGCGGCAATCTCGATGTCGGTACCGGCCAGTCCCTCCTTCAGAGCGGAGTATTTCGCCGGATCAGCAATGACCGCAATCTCGGGCTTGAGTCGACGCGCTTGCTCGACCAGGGTCTCCGCGCTTTGATGGGCGGTCAGCGCGGCGATCCTATAGCAACCTTCACCATTCTCGATCAGGTCAATGGTATTGGTTCCGATCGAACCGGTCGATCCAAGGATCGTCACACTGCGCGCGCCGCTGGCCGCCGACTCATTTGATCCAACTACCATGTCAGGATTTCGCCTCCCCAAATCCAATTGATAAAGACCAACGTCGGTGCCACGGCCACAACGCCGTCGAGTCGGTCCAACAATCCGCCGTGCCCTGGTATGAGATTGCTCGTATCCTTGACACCGAAAATGCGTTTTATCTTCGACTCAACAAGATCTCCCGCTTGAGCGACGATGGCCATAAGGCCGCCAACCACCGCAGGTATGGTCGCATTGGTTACATCAACAAGGCCCGCAATGACAGCACCGGTCGCTCCCGCCAACAACACTCCGCCCGCCAATCCGGCCCATGTCTTGTTGGGGCTGATGGCGGGGGCGAGCTTCGGTCCGCCAATGGTACGCCCGGCGAAATAGGCTCCGATATCGGTCGCCCAGACCACAACGAGGAGCCATATCACGATCACCAGCCCGTCGCCCGAATAATCACGCAACCAAAGCAAGGCGGCCGACGGAAGGCCAACATAGAGGGCGCCAGCACCCATCCAAATCGGTCGCTCGCTGCCTTCCCAGTTCGCGACTCCGGCGGTAATGACTGCACCGCCAATCGCAATCGGAATCACCGCGATCGGCCATCCAACTGCGACTATCAGGATATCGACAAAGATGACGGCAATCAGGGTCGCGCCGGCGAAACCGAATCGTCCGTTTCCTGTCAATCGCGTCCATTCCCAGGCCATAATCACGCCTGCTGTGATGACCAATAGATCAAATACCGGACTTCCGGCATAGACCGCCGCCAGCGTGACCGGAGCGAGCACAAGGGCGGAGAGCGTGCGTAGTCTCGTCATCCGTCGGCGCCTAGGTTGCCGCTGTGCCATAGCGGCGTTCTCGACGCCGAAACTCATCGATCGCGTCTTCGAAATCGTCACGAGTGAAATCGGGCCATAGCGTATCGACGAAGACCAGTTCGGCGTACGCGCATTGCCACAGCAGGAAATTGCTGAGGCGTTGTTCACCGCTGGTGCGAATCAAGAGATCCGGATCGGGAATTCCATCGGTCGACAAGAAGCGCTCGAATACATGCTCGTCGACATCGTTCGGTTCCAGCTCGCCGCTCTTGACCTTGCGGGCCACGCAACGAGCGGCGGCGGTGATTTCAGCCCGTGCGCCATAACTCAGCGCGACGATCAATGTCAGCGCACTGTTTCCGACAGTGGTCTGCTCGGCGTCCTCGATGAGATCCACGATGTCGGTGGGCAGTTTCCCTCGATCGCCGATGACCCGCACGCGGACACTGTTGCGGCTTAAATCCTTGATCTCACTCCGGAGATAAAGACGCAGAAGGCCCATCAGGTCGTCGACCTCATTCGGTGGGCGTTTCCAGTTCTCGGATGAAAAGCCGTAGAGCGTAAGGTACGAAATTCCGATCGTGCGCGCGGTTTCGACCGCGCGTCGCACCGATTCGGCGCCCCGTCTGTGACCGGCGGTGCGCGGCAAGCCGCGCGCGCGCGCCCAGCGCCCGTTGCCGTCCATAATTATGGCAACGTGAGTAGGAGCCTCGGCGTTCTCGATTTTCGACGGAAGCGCGCCCATCCGCTCAAACCTGCATAATCTCTTCTTCTTTATGTGCCAAAGCTTCGTCGATCCGGCGAATGAAGTCGTCTGTCATTTTTTGAATATCGTCCGCCCAGGCCCGGTGTTCGTCCTGGGAGATTTCGTGATCCTTCTCCATTCGCTTTAGAGTCTCCATACCATCACGTCGGACATTTCTTATCGCCACCCTGCCCTGCTCCGCGTATTTGCCGGCGATCTTGGTCAGCTCGACCCGGCGCTCTTCACTGAGTTCCGGGATCGGAACCCGGACCAGCGTGCCATCCGACTGCGGATTCAACCCGAGCCCGGATTCCCGGATAGCCGATTCGACGGCCTTGACCAAGCTCTTGTCCCAAACTTGCACTGTCAGCATACGTGGTTCGGGTACGCCGATGGTCCCTGCCTGATTGAGCGGTAGTTGCGAACCGTATGCATCAACGGTCAACGGATCGAGAAGGCTGGTCGACGCGCGCCCGGTTCGAAGTCCGGCGAATTCCTGCCCTAGCACGTCGACCGCACCCTGCATCCTTCGCTTTAGGTCCTTGGTGTCTGGATTAGCCACGATTCAATCCTCGCTGCCGACATACGTGAATTGCCCCTCGCCGCGGACGACCCCGGCAAAAGCCCCAGCATTCTGTATTGAAAACACCAGAATCGGAATGCCGTTCTCACGTGCCAGCGCGATAGCCGAGGTATCCATGACTTTCAGATCACGTGACAGCACATCCATGTAGCTCAGCCGATCATATCTTTCCGCACCGCTATCCACCATAGGGTCGGCGCTGTAGACGCCATCGACCTTGGTTCCCTTCAACAGCCCGTCGCAGCTCATTTCCGACGCTCGCAGCGCTGCCGCGGTATCGGTCGTGAAAAACGGATTGCCGGTCCCGGCGGCGAATATGACGATACGTCCTTTGTCCAAGTGGCGCAGGGCGCGCCGCCGGATATAGGGCTCGCAAACGGTATCCATTCGGATCGCGGACATCACTCGGGTCGCAATGCCATGGCGTTCGACCGCGTTCTGAAGGGCCAACGAATTGATGACCGTGGCCAGCATGCCCATGTAATCCGCACTCGCCCGTTCCAGCCCCGCCGCCGCACCGGAGATGCCGCGGAATATATTTCCGCCGCCAACGACGACACATACTTCGATGCCGCTTTGACTGACGGCCGCAATATCCGCTGCGACCTGATCGACGGTCTTTGCGCACAAACCATATTCCCGCGTGCCCAATAGCGCTTCACCCGATAACTTCAAAAGAACGCGGCGAAATCTTGGCGCGCTTTCCATGGACGATCCGAGATCAGTTGCAGACGATTACACGCCGCGCCCGTTAGGGGCGCGGCGCTGGGGTGATCATACTAAATTATTGCGCGGATGGGTATTTTTCCGCTTGCCGGGATGAAAAAGTACGAGCTGGCCGCTAGTCCGGCTTTTCGATGCCTTCGCCGAGGGCAAAGCGGACAAACCCGCCCACATTGATCGGTGCGCCGGCTTCCTCGCCGGCCACGTCGAGAACCCCCTGCACCTTGGATTCACCATCGACAACGAATGTTTGTTCGAGAAGCACCACTTCCTCGTAGAACTTGCGCAGCCGTCCTTCGACCATTTTCTCGATGATCTCCTCGGGCTTGCCGGACGCCCGCGCCTGTTCCGCGAGGACTTCCCGCTCACGGTCGAGCGCGACGGAATCTACGCTCGTGCGCTCGATGGCCTGCGGATTGGCCGCCGCAACATGCATCGCAAGCTGTTTACCGACGAGCGCCAGCGCCTTTTCGTCGGCGGTCGATTCCAACCCGACCAGGACTCCGATCTTGCCCAGTCCGGGTGCCGCCTGATTGTGGACATAACTCGCCACGATCCCGCTATCGACCGACACCGAAGCGACACGGCGCAACGTCATGTTTTCCCCGATCGTCGCGATTTGGTGGGCCAGCTCTTCTTCGACCGTTCGACCGGTGGCCGGAAAATTACTCACCTTGATCTTTTCGAGATCGCCACCCTCCACCAACGCGATTTGCGCGACCGACGCCACAAATTCCTGGAAAATTTCGTTCCGGGCGACGAAATCGGTCTCTGAATTGACTTCCACCAAGACACCCCGACGACCATCGACGAGCGCCGCGACAAGTCCTTCAGCGGCAACGCGCCCCGCTTTCTTGGCCGCCGCCGACAAGCCCTTCTTACGCAGCCAATCGACCGCCATCTCAAGATCGCCGCTGGATTCGGTCAGCGCCTTCTTGCAATCCATCATTCCGGCCCCGGTCTGCTGCCGCAATTCCTTTACAAGGCCGGCCGTGATCTCCGCCATTTCTTCACCTTTCACACTAATTTTTCGCCTGAAATATCTGTAATATAATATTAATTTCTACAGATATCGGTCGGATGGACCTATTCGAGTGGCAATTGCCCTAGGCCGGTGCTTCCTTCGCGGTCTCCTCGACGGCAGGCTGGTCCGGCGCCGACTCCGCGGCCGTTTCGGTGGCAACCTCGGCCGTCGCTTCAGCGGCCGCTGGGTCACCGGCAGCGTCCTCGCTGGCCCCGTTGCCGGAGGCGGCCTCGCCGTCACCGGCGGCCGCGGCGGGCTGGTCCTCGGCCTGGGCGACAACCAGTTCCTCGACGACCGGTTCCTCGGCCTCGCCGACATCGACACCGCCGGCCGCCGCCTCTTCCTGGAGGCCGTCAAGAACCGCCGTCGACACCAGATCGCAGTAAAGATTGATCGCCCGCAATGAATCGTCGTTGCCGGGCACGGGATATTCGATCCCTTCCGGGTCCGAGTTGCTGTCGACGACCGCGATCACCGGAATCTTCAGCTTCCGCGCTTCGGCAACGGCGATCGATTCCTTATTGGTATCAATGACGAATAGGATATCGGGCAATCCGCCCATGTCCTTGATCCCACCCAACGCGCGGTCGAGCTTGTCGCGTTCGCGGATCAGGCGCAGGAGTTCCTTTTTGGTCCGGCCCGATTCCTCTTCCTGCAATTCGGCCTCGACCTCACGCAAACGCCGAATGGAATTCGACATCGTCTTCCAATTGGTCAACATGCCGCCGAGCCAGCGATGGTTGACATAGTATTGTCCACAGCGCTCTGCCGCTTCCGCGATTCGCTCGCTGGCTTGCCGCTTGGTTCCAACATAGAGAACACGGCCGCCGTTCGAGACGACGTCGCGGACCGCATCGAGACCGCGCTGCAGCATCGGCACGGTTTGTCTGAGGTCGAGTATGTGGACTTTGTTGCGAACGCCAAAAATGAACGGCTCCATTTTCGGGTTCCAGCGGCGGGTGTGGTGCCCAAAATGTACGCCAGCCTCAAGAAGCTCGCGCATAGAAACGGTCGGCACTGCCATAATCGGTTCCTTTCTCCGGTTTGGCCGCCGCGGGACGTCATGGACCGGGCGCACCCGGCCACCGGATCGACCGCACGGACTAGACTCCGCTGGCCGCAAATCCCGCGTGAGATTTCAGTGGCGCGTTTGTTAGCCCTTGGGGGGCCGATTTGCAAGGAGAAAGCCGCCGCTCGGCGGGCGGCTAGATATCGCGAACCTCGACGATTCCAGGTATCGACTTAATCGCCGCCCGCGTCGCGGCGGAGATCTGATAGGTGTTTTCCAACAACAGATCGACTTCCCGTCCCTCGGCATCGAGGATTAGGTGGACACGACCGCGACCCGGCTCCTGTCGGTCGATCACGCTGGCCAGGTTGGGCAGCACCGCTTCATCGTCGAGGTAAACGACGAGACCGGCGGCGGTGCGAGCCGCGGCATGATCCAGGGATTCGAAGCCCTGAGCCAGCAGACGGACCTGATCGTCCTCGTGGCGAGCATCGATGGTAACCAAAACAGAATCCCCGCTGTCCAGCAAATCGCGGGCCGAGGCCAGAATTTCCGAAAACACGGTCACCTCGAAATCGCCGCCAGGATCGGACAATTGAACAAACGCGAATCGATTGCCGCGCGCCGAAGTACGCTCCTGCCGGCCGATGATTGTGCCCGCCATCTTGATCCGTTTGCCTTCGCCGGGTCCGACCGTGGCGATCAGATCTCGCGACGACAGCACGTCTAGACGCTGGAGCCCTTTGCCATAGGCATCAAGCGGGTGTGCCGACAGGTAATATCCGACCGCTTCGAATTCGCGCTTGAGACGATCCATGACCGGCCAATCCTCGACGTCGGGCAACGGAATCTCCTCGGCCGCCTCGTTGTCATTGCCGCCGAAGAGGTTGTGCTGATTGCTATGCCGGTCGTTGGCAGCGGCGTTTGCGTGTCGCAATACCGTCTCGACACCCTCGTAAACCCGCCTCCGGTTCGTCATCAAAGGCTCGAGGGCGCCGGACGCGGCGAGGCTCTCGAGGAGACGCTTGTTGAGGACTCGGTTGTCGAGCCGCCCCGCGAGGTCGGCAAGATCCTTGAACGGCCCATTGGCCTGGCGTTCGGCGACCACGGCATCGACCGCCTGAGCGCCGACATTTTTCAACGCCGCCAGGGCGTAACGTATGACCCCGCCATCATCCTCGTCCTCGACGGTGAAATTCGCTTCGGATCGGTTGATATCGGGCGGCCGCATCGGAATGCCCAGTCGCCCCACCTCTTGGCGAAAGCCGGCCAGTTTATCGGTATTGTTCAGGTCAAAACTCATCAATGCGGCCATGAATTCGACCGGATGGTTCGCCTTCAACCACGCCGTTTGATAGGCAACGAGCGCATACGCCGCGGCATGGGACTTGTTGAAACCGTAACCGGCGAACTTGTCGACCTGATCGAAAATTTGCGACGCCCGCGATTGGTCGACGCCGTTGGCGGCGGCACCGTCGATGAACGCCTTGCGTTGGGCCGCCATCTCCGCCTTCTGCTTCTTACCCATGGCCCGGCGCAGCACGTCGGCATGGCCGAGGCTGAATCCGCACAGCACCTGGGCAATCTGCATGACCTGTTCCTGGTAGATCATGATCCCGAAGGTCTCCTTCAGGATAGGCTCCAGGGAAGGATCGAGGTAGTCCGGCGTTTCCTCGCCATGCTTACAGGCGATATAGCGAGGGATGTTATTCATCGGTCCCGGGCGATAGAGCGCAACGACCGCAATCAGGTCTTCAAATCGATCCGGCCGCAGTCGGCGCAGCGTATCCCTCATGCCCGACCCTTCCATCTGGAACACCCCGGTCGATTCACCACGGGACAACATGGCGTAAGTGGCCGCGTCATCCAGAGGCAGGCGGGCAAGGTCGACCTCGACCCCGCGTTGGCTCAACAGCTCGACCGTTCGTGACAGGACGCTCAGCGTCTTGAGGCCAAGGAAGTCGAACTTCACGAGGCCTGCCTTCTCGGCCCATTTCATATCGAACTGGGTCACCGGCATGTCCGACCGAGGGTCGCGGTAGAGCGGGATCAGTTCCTTGAGCGGCCGATCACCGATCACCAGGCCGGCAGCATGGGTCGAGGCGTGGCGGTGCAGTCCCTCGAGCTTCAGCGCAATATTGATCAACCGCGCGACGGTCTCGTCTTCGCGCCGCATCTCCTGTAATTGCGGCTCGTCGTCGATTGCCTGCTGAAGCTTGACCGGGTTGGCGGGATTGTTCGGTACCAGCTTGCAGATGCGGTCGATCTGTCCGTACGGCATGCGCAGCACCCGGCCAACGTCGCGCAGGGCGGCTCGTGCCTGAAGCGTACCGAAGGTGATGATCTGCGCGACATTTTCCCGGCCGTAACGCTCCTGGACGTAGTGAATAACCTCGTCGCGGCGTTCCTGGCAGAAATCAACGTCGAAATCCGGCATCGATATACGCTCGGGGTTGAGAAATCTCTCGAACAAGAGACCCCATCGCAGGGGATCGAGATCGGTTATGCCGAGCGCCCAGGCAACCACCGATCCGGCACCGGACCCACGACCTGGGCCGACCGGGATCGCCTTCTCCTTGGCCCAGCCAATGAAATCGGCAACGATCAGGAAATAGCCGGGAAATCCCATGCCGAGGATTATTTCCAGCTCGTAGGATAGCCGTTGCCGATAGGGTTCGCCCGCCGCTTCCCGCGCCGCCGCGTCCATGTCGGCCGTGTAGACGTTCGCCTCGAGGCGGGATTCGAGCGCTTCCTTCGCCCGGCGCGCAAGCTCTTCGCCTTCGTCGCGCTCATCGATGGTCGGGAACGCCGGCAGGATGGGCGCACGCGCTTCGGGCATGAACGCGCAGCGTCTGGCGATGACCAGGGTATTGTCGAGCGCCTCGGGCATGTCGGCGAACACGGCGCGCATATCGTCCGCCGATCGAAAGCGGTGATCCGGAGTAAGCCGGCGCCGGTCGGCTTGATCGACGTAAGCGCCGCCGGCGATGCAGACCAGGGCATCGTGTGCTTCGTACATGGCGGCATCGCCGAAGAAGACCTCATTGGTCGCAACCAGCGGCAGCTCGTGGCGATACGCGAGTTCGACGAGCGCCGATTCGATGGCATCTTCACATTCCAGACCGTGTCGCATGATTTCGATATAGAGACGATCGCCGAACGCGCCTTTCAGCCGCAGCAGCATATCCTCCGCCGCGTCGACCTGCCCGTCCTGCAGCCGACTGCCGAGCGGCCCCGCCGGTCCGGCGGTTAGGCAAATTAAGCCCGACGCGCGGGAGGCAACTTGGTCGATCGTGACATGAGGGTCCGCCGAACTGTCGGTGTCGACGAACGAGGCGCTGACGAGGTCGAGGAGATTGCGGTAACCGGTCTCGTTCTGAACCAGGAGAACGAGTTGATCAAAGGAAGCCGGCACGCCATTCTCGGTTGGTAGCGGCCGGCCCGTATCGACCGCAACCTGGCAGCCGATGATGGGCTGAATACCGGCTTCACGGCAGGCCTCGGCAAAGGCCAGGGCACCGAAGAGATTGTTGGTATCGGTGATCGCCACCGCCGGCATGTTTTCGTTTCGGCACAGGGCCACCAGTTCCGGAATTCTGATCGCGCCTTCCGAAAGCGAATAGGTCGTGTGAACGCGGAGATGGATGAAAGGGCTGTGGCTCATGTCGGGACGTTTTGCGGTGCCGATCGAGAATTCCACAACCCCCGCGCCCCTGCAAGATATATGTATTTGGGGAGTGTTATCCACAACATGCTGTGGATAACCACTCGTCATCAGCGTGCGACGAGAACGCCTTCTTGAAGCTCGAGAATGCGGTCCATGCGCCGCGCAAGATCCACATTGTGGGTCGCGACGAGCGCCGCCAGACCGGTCGCATGAACCAAGGTGATGAGCTGGCCGAAGACGGCATCGGCGGTATGCGGATCGAGATTTCCGGTCGGCTCGTCGGCGAGCAGCACGGCCGGCACATTGGCCATCGCGCGGGCGATGGCGACTCGCTGTTGCTCACCTCCGGACAGTCGTGCCGGGCGATGGTCGGCGCGATCGTTGAGGCCCATCATATCCAACAGCTCCGTCGCCCGGCGCCGCGACTCGTGCTTCGGCATCCGTGCCACCAACTGAGGCAGCATGATGTTCTCCAGCGCCGAGAACTCCGGCAGCAGGTGGTGATACTGATAGACAAAACCGAGCCTCTCGCGGCGCGTCCGTGTCCGCGCGTCGTCAGACAGGGCGCCGGTGTCGTCGCCGTCAATGAGAACATCACCCGAATCGGGTTTCTCGAGCAGTCCGGCAATATGCAACAGCGTCGACTTTCCAGCCCCGGAGGGCCCGACCAGAGCCACGATCTCGCCCCGCGAGAGCTGCAGGTTCACGCCCTGCAGCACCTCCAGTCGCGACGACGCCTGCTGAAAGGTCCGAACGACATCGCGCATTTCGAGCGCGAGCGCGTCACTCATAGCGCAACGCCTCGACCGGATCGAGCCGCGCCGCGCGCCATGCCGGATAGGCGGTGGCGAGGAACGAGAGGCCAAGCCCCATGAGGACGACCGAGGCCACCTCCGTCCAGTCGATAACCGCCGGCAACCGCGACAGAAAATAAATCTCGGCGGCGAACAATTCGGTTCCGGTCAGGCTCTGCAGCGCCTGCCGAATGGATTCGATATTGGTGGCGAACGCGATCCCCAGGCCAAACCCGGTCAAGGTGCCGATGACACCGATGCTGGCGCCGCAGATGAAGAAGATGCGCAGCACCGAACCGCTCGTCGCGCCCATCGTGCGGAGGATCGCGATGTCACGACCCTTGTCTTTCACCAGCATGATCAAGCTCGATATGATATTGAACGCGGCGACCAAAATAATCAGCGTCAAGATCAGAAACATTACATTACGTTCGACCTGTAACGCATTGAAAAAACTGTAATTCAATCGCTGCCAATCGAGAACATGATTGGTGACGCCGGCGATGTCCTGGAGCGCCGGGACGGCGGTCAGGGCGAACTCCGGATTGTCGAAATAGACCTCGAGGAAGCTCACCGAATCATCTTGCCGGAAGAAGGTCTGCGCCGATTCGAGGGGCATGAAGATAAAGGTATTGTCGTATTCGAACATGCCGACGCGGAAGATCGCGACGATCGGATAGGCCGCCATGCGCGGCACTGTGCCGAACAGGGTCACGCTTCCCTCCGGCGCGACGAGGTTGACCCTGTCACCGATCTTGAGGCCGAGGTTGCGCGCCAGGCGGCCACCGACCGCGATGCCGCCGTCCTGACCGAACTCGTCGAGCGAACCCTCCACGATATTATCGGAGACGATCTCTCTCGCGCGCAGATCGCCTGGGCGTATTCCCCGAACCACCGCACCGGCGGCGCGGCGATTGGCCGTCGCCATGACCTGCCCCTCGACGATCGGCGCGATGGTTACGACGCCATCGGCGACGCGAAGCCGATCGGCGAGCGGATCGAAGTCCGCCATGGATCCGGCGATGCTGCGAACCGTGGCATGGCCGTTCAGACCGAGGATCCGGGTCAGTAATTCATCGCGGAAACCGTTCATCACCGCCATCACGATGATCAGCGTGGCGACGCCGAGCGCGATACCCAACAGCGAGAAACCGGCAATGACGGAAATGAATCCTTCGCTCCGACGCGCCCGCAGATAGCGAAACGCGACCATGCGCTCGAACGGCGTAAACAACATCTAACCGGCCAACCGCGCCAAGACGTCGTCGACCGCAAGTTCCTCGCGATCGCCGCTGCGCCGGTTCTTGAGCTCGACCACACCACTCTTGACGCCGCGCGGTCCGATGATGACCTGCCACGGCAGGCCGATCAGGTCCATATCCGCGAACTTCGCCCCGCCCCGTTCCTCGCGGTCGTCGTAGAGGACATCGACGCCGCCGGCCATCAAGCGGGCGTAAATATCCTCGCTGACGGTGTCGCAGGCCGTGTCGCCGGTACGCAGGTTGATCAAGCCAACCCGGAACGGCGCCACCGATTCCGGCCAGATGATGCCGTCATCGTCATGGCAGGCTTCGATGATGCCGCCGACCAGGCGCGAAACGCCGATCCCGTAGGAGCCCATTTCGACGGCGGTTTCCTCGCCCGCCTGGCTGGTGACCACGGCGTGCATCGGTTTCGAGTATTTGGTGCCGAAATGGAAGATATGGCCGACCTCGATACCGCGCGCCGAGACCAGGTCTTCCGCCGCAACGGGGCAGGTTTCACTGTCGTGCTTGTCGTCGGCGGCGGCGTAATGGGACGTGTAGCGTTCGACGATGGGTTCGAGATCGCCGTCGTAGTCGATCGCTTCATCGCGCAGGGACAACCCGAGCAGGTCGCGATGGCAAAACACCTCGCTTTCCCCGGTATCGGCGAGGATGACGAATTCATGGCTGAGGTCGCCACCGATCGGCCCGGTCTCCGCTCGAAGCGGAATAGGCCGCAGGTCCATCCGTTCGAAGGTGCGGAGGTAGGCAACGAACATCTTGTTGTAGGACTTTCGGGAGCTGGCATAGTCGATATCGAAGGAATAGGCATCCTTCATCAGGAATTCGCGCCCGCGCATAACGCCGAAACGCGGCCGAACCTCGTCTCGAAACTTCCACTGGATGTGGTAGAGGTTCATCGGCAAGTCCTTGTAGCTCTTTACCGATGCCCGAAAGATCTCGCTGATCTGCTCCTCGTTGGTCGGGCCATAGAGCATGTCGCGGTCATGGCGGTCACAGATGCGCAGCATTTCCTTGCCATAGTCGTCGTAGCGACCGCTCTCCCGCCACAGGTCGGCCGGCTGAATCGTCGGCATCAGCACTTCTTGGGCGCCGGTCGCGTCCTGCTCCTCGCGAACGATCCGCTCGATATTCTTGAGCACCCGAAAGCCGAGGGGCAGCCAAGAGTAAATCCCGGCGCTCGATTGGCGTATCATGCCGGCGCGCAGCATCAACCGATGCGAAACGATTTGCGCCTCGCTCGGCGTTTCCTTCAATGTCGGCATGAAAAACTTCGATAATCGCATGAGGCGCGCTATCCATTCCCGTTCAGAGCCACCGCGGCGGGCCGACTTTAGGCAATGGCCTGCGGCAAGGCAATGGCCCCAATCGTCCGTCGCTGGCGCGCGGAATCATGCCGAAATAGAGCGCCAAATCGCGCCGATTACCTGGCTATAATCCTCGCCGACGACGACGGAACAGCGGAACGGACCGGGGACCGGATAACGAACCGTGGCAAGGAAACGACGATGGTCGAAGGCTATTTCAAACTCTCCGAACATGGCACCACCGTACGGACGGAAATCATCGCCGGTGCGACCACGTTCTTGACCATGGCCTACATCAATTTTGTCAATCCGGACATCTTGTCCCATGCCGGCATGGACCGTGGTGCCGTGTTTGTCGCGACCTGCCTGGCGGCCGCGATCGGCTCGGCGATCATGGGGCTCTATGCCAACTATCCCATCGCACAGGCCCCGGGGATGGGCCTGAATGCATACTTCGCCTTCGTTATCGTCGGCTCGATGGGGTACAGCTGGCAGGTCGCCCTGACCGTGGTTTTCCTCTCGGGCCTGCTGTTCCTAATCCTCAGCATCCTCCCGGTTCGCGAATGGATCATCAATTCGATACCCCGTTCACAGAAACTGGCTATCGCCGCCGGAATCGGTCTCTTCCTCGCCATCATCGCGCTTGAGAATGCCGGGATCGTCATTGCCCATCCAGCCACTCTGGTCGGCCTCGGCGACCTGAAGAGCACCACGGTGCTGCTGGCATGCCTCGGCCTGGTCGTGATTTCAGCCCTGAGCGTTCGGCGGGTTCCCGGGGCGATCCTGATCGGCATCCTATCGATCACGATTGTCGGTATCGCGTTGGGAGAGACTCCCGCCGGCGATATCTTCGCCATGCCGCCGAGCCTGGCACCCACGTTTTTCCAATTCGACTTTGCCCACGTCCTGGAAATTGGGTTCGTTACCGCGGTCTTCGTCCTGCTGCTGTTCGATCTCTTCGATTCGGCCGGCACCTTGATCGGCGTCGCCTATCAGGGTGGGCTGCTCGATGCCGACGGCCGTCTGCCGCGCTTGAGACAAGCTTTGATTGCCGACAGCACCGCGACGGTAGCGGGATCTATTATCGGCACCTCGACCACGACCAGCTATATCGAGAGCACCGCCGGAATCCAGGCCGGCGGACGAACCGGACTTACCGCCGTAGTGGTCGCGATTCTGTTCCTGGTGGCGTTGTTTTTTGCCCCCTTGGCGGCCACCATCCCCTCCTACGCAACGGCGCCGGCCATTCTATTCGTTGCCTGCATGATGACGCGAAGCCTGGCCGATCTCGATTGGGACGATGTCTCGGAATATGTGCCGGCGGTTATCACCGCAATTTCGATGCCGCTCACTTTTTCGATATCGACCGGAATTGGGCTCGGTTTCATCAGTTACGCGGCGATCAAACTCTTGGCCGGAAAATTCACTGAAATTTCGCCGACGGTGGCCGTCCTGGCTCTAATATTCGTGGCAAAATTCGCCGTTGGTTAGTTTTTGCCTGGTGGACAAAACAGATGACCCGCTGCCCGGAATGTCATAGAATTGTCCCAATAAAGGACCAAAGCGGCGAAACCGCATGGCGACCCGATTTCGGGAGGCCGTGATCGCGTCTTGGAACCGGGATTGCTCCTGACGCGTCAGACCATCGGGTATGAAACTGGCAAGACCTTCGAACGGGGCCTTGCCCGTTTTTTTATTGGCCCCCGATTCGCATCCATGGCGGACCGAGAGCGGCGATCTTGTCGAAGACCGGGCAGGCTTCGACATGAGCCCCCGGCAGGTATCCCGTACTCATCAGGAATTCGCCGGTGATTTCGCCGCCGGTGAACTTGAAGGTCTGGCGAAACAGCTTTACCCACGCCTCTTTCGGCAACGGGTGATTGGCCTCGAGCCAGTTCGCGAACGAGCCGTGACTATCGCGGATCGCGATCAGGCGCCTCGCGTTTTCGATCGCCGCCGCGATCTTGAGCCGGTTGCGGATGATTCCGCTGTCACTGAGCAGCCGCGCCGTCTCTCGAGTTCCATAGGCGGCGACCCGGTCGATGTCGAAATTGTCGTAGGCGCGTTGAAAATCCTTTTTCTTCTTGAGCACGGTGAGCCACGACAGGCCGGCCTGGTTGATCTCCAGGATAAGGCGTTCGAATAACGCGCTGTCGTCACGGACCGGAAAGCCATACTCCTCGTCGTGGTAGGGACCGTGGAAAGGATGGTCGGGCGCGATCTCGCAGTAGTTCATGTCCGCACCATTTCGCGGAAGGACCACAGGCCGGAATCGATGATGTAATAGGCAATCGCCCAAAGCACGACGGCTACAGCGGTCGTAATCCCCGCCTTCAGCCATAGCCGCGGCTTCACGGGGGCGCTATCGGCGTGACCGATCTCGGGGTTGTCGGGCGCGCGGTTGCCCCACGGCAGTGCCATAAAGAACACGCACCACCAGATTATAACGAAGGTGACAATGGCGGAAGGCCAGCTCACTTAGACCTGCTCGAGTTCGACAAGGGTACCGCAAAAATCTTTGGGATGGAGAAAGACGACCGGTTTGCCATGAGCGCCAATCCGCGGTTCGCCGTCGCCGAGGACCCTCAACCCTCTCTCGATCAGCGCGTCGCGTGCGATCAGGATGTCGCCCACCTCATAGCAAACATGATGGATGCCACCGCTCTTATTGCGGTCGAGGAAACCGGCAATCGGAGAATCCACGCCAAGCGGACGCAGCAGCTCGATCTTGGTGTTATCGAGATCGACGAATACCGTCGTAACGCCATGGGCCGGCATATCCACCGGCTCCGAAACCGCGGCCCCGAGGGCGTCTCGATAGAGCGCGGTCGCGGCTTCGAGGTCGGGAACCGCAATGGCAACGTGATTGAGCCTTCCGATCATTTGCACCGCCTCTCCGCGAACCTTGCGTTCTTACTGTAAGTTCAAATTCGGACCAAATGAATGTCGATAACCGGGCGCTTGCCGATCTCGTCATTTATCGTCTGCCGAACAGCCCGCCGAGCGGCTTCCTCGACACGCTTGTCGCTTGTTTTCGCACCGTCCGGCAAATCCTCCACGAACTCGCGAATGGCCAGCGCGACCTCCCGGTTCAGCGCGCCGCCGCCGTCCGGCAGTCCTTGGAGGGAAACCATCGGATCATCCATCATATCGCCTGCATCATCGACGACCATGGTGACGACGACGGCACCGTTGTAAATCAATTTGTTTCGAGCGCGTGTCACCGCGGACAAATCGACGAGCACCTTGCCGTCGACGGCGAGCCGCCCGGTGGGGACTTCGCCGACGGTCTCGGCGACGCCAGGCGCGAGGCGTACGAGCGTCCCATTCTCCGCGATTACCGTCTGCCCGACCTGACATTGCCGTGCGATGCGCGCGTGCTCCAGGAGGTGACGGCCCTCGCCGTGAACCGGCACCGCGATTTTTGGTCGGATCCACTGATACATCCGAATCAATTCGTCCCTCGCCGGATGGCCGGATACGTGAACGAAGTGGTCACGCTCGGTGATGACATCGAGGCCCTTGCGTATCAGATGGTTGTGAAGCCGGCCGATGGACTTTTCGTTTCCGGGAATGATTCGCGAAGAAAAGATGACGGCATCACCCGCCTCCAGTGTGATATGCGGATGCTGGTCGGTCGCCACGCGGGTCAGTGCGGCACGGGGTTCGCCCTGGCTGCCGGTGCATGCGATCAATACCCGGTCGCGAGGCAGATGAGCGGCGTCTTCTTCACTTAGAAACGGCGGCAAATTATCGAGATAACCGTTCTCGCGCGCCGCATCGTGAATGCGCCACATCGACCGCCCGGCCAACGCCGCATGGCGGCCCGTCGCCTCGGCCACCTTGGCGATCGTCTCGACCCGCGCGACGTTGCTTGCGAAGCAGGTTATGACAACCCGCTTGTCGTATTCCGACACCAAATCGACCAAGTGACGACGGACGTCCGCCTCGGACCCCGATGTGCCGGCCCGCAGGGCATTGGTCGAATCGCCAATCAGCGCCAGCACGCCCTCTTCACCGAGGTCGCGTAGATATTGTTCGTCGGTGACCGGCCCGACCAGCGGGTCGGGATCCAGCTTCCAATCACCGGTGTGAAAGATGGTGCCCGCCGAGGTCCGAATCGCGAGGCCGTTGGGCTCGGGAATCGAATGCGTCAGAGTCACGTATTCGATGTCGAACGGGCCGACGGAAAACGAACCGCCCGCGGGCACGATCGTGATCTTCGCCGCCTCCTCCAGTCCCGTTTCCGCGAGCTTGCGGCGCAGGACCGAAGCAGTGAACGCGGTGGCGTAGATCGGGCACCTGAGTTGCGGCCAGAGATATTGGACGGCACCAATATGGTCCTCGTGGGCATGGGTCAGGATGAGCCCGACGAGATCGCCGGCACGCTCGGCGATGAAACCCGGATCGGGCATGATGACGTCGACGCCCGGGGCTTGATCGTCGCCGAAGGTGACGCCCAAATCGACCATCAGCCACTTACCTCGATGGCCGAATAGATTGAGGTTCATACCGATCTCGCCGGCCCCGCCGAGGGCGACGAAATAGAGCTCATCCGGCTTCGTCGAAATCGACGCGGTCATGCCCGACTGCTTCGCCCGTATATTTCCAACAATCCACGCATCGTCAGGTCGGGATCGAGGTGCTGGATGACCTCCGTGGCGTCGTTGAACAAGGGGGCCAGGCCACCGGTCGCAATAACGGTCAGGGCGGCGCCGTATTCCGCCTCGATCCGCGCCACGAGACCTTCGATCATGCTGACATAGCCCCAGTAAACGCCGGATTGCATCGCCGTGACGGTACCGGTTCCGATAACCTGGGGCGGGCGCTTGACGGCGACCAGCGGCAGCTTGGCCGCCGCGGCATGGAGCGCCTCCAAAGACAGGGAAATGCCGGGGCAAATGATACCGCCGAGATAGTCGCCGTCGCCATTTACGATGTCGAACGTCGTCGCCGTTCCAAAATCGATGATGACGAGCGGTGTATCGTAGGAAAGTCCGGCCCCGACCGCGTTGACCAATCGATCCGCGCCAACCTCGTCGGGTCGTCCAAGCAATACCTTAATGCCGAGATCGACGCCGTCCTCACCGACAACCAGCGGTTCGCAGTCGAAATAGCGGCGGCACAGACTGCGCAGATTGAAGGCGGTCGCCGGAACCACGTTTGCGATCACCGCCGCGTCGACGTCATTACGTTTCAGCCCATCCAGCTGCATTAGCTGGTCGAGCCAAACGGCGTATTCGTCCGCCGTCCGATCGGCATTGCTCGAGGTTCGCCATTCGCCCTTCCGCGTATCGCCGTCGTAGATCGCGAAATGGACGTTGGTGTTTCCGGAATCGATGGCGAGCAGCATGTCAATTTCCAAGCGCGAAGACGTCACCGGCGGTGACGGTCCGCCGCACATTCGACTGATCCACTATCAAGGCGCCGCTTCGATCGAGATCGGCGAAAAGACCTCGGATGGTCTCCCCACCGAGCCGTACTTCGATGGGCTCGCCGCGACCGATCGCGTGCGACAGCCATGTTTCCCGAATGGTCCGGAAGCCCAATTTCCGCCACCGGCTATACCAGTGGACGAAGGTCGGAATCCAGGCCTGAAGAAAATCTTCCGGTAGGCAGGACGTGACACCGTTGTCGGCAAGGCAGGTCGCCGGGCGATCGATGCCAACCGGCGCGCTGACCAAATTAACGCCCAGGCCCAACACCAACCAATCCACGCGGTCAGCCCCGAGTGCGGCGGATTCCAGCAAAAACCCACAAACCTTCCGGCCATCGATAAGGACATCGTTTGGCCATTTGCAGCGGACGTCGACCGCCCCATGGGTGAAGTCCACAATGACGTCCCGGGTTGCAAGGGCGGCGACAAAACCGATCTGCGCGGCCACCGCCGGCGAACAATCGGGACGAAGCACCAAGGAACTGTAAAGGTTTCCCGGTGGCGACACCCAGGCGCGTCCCTGCCGGCCGCGGCCCTTTGTCTGGTGCCGGGCGACCACCAACGTCAAATGAGGTGCGCCGTCCGCCGCCAGGCGTTTCGCCTCCTCGTTGGTGCTGTCGACCTGTTCGAGCAGCACCGGAGTGCAATAGGACGGGAGATCGAACTGGCCGCTCATTCCGCGCCGGACCGAAATTGGGGTCAGCCAGTGAAAAGCGACGCAGCCGCGGCCGCCGCCGTATCGAGCACCGGGGTCGGCCACAAGAAAAAGAACATGATGATCAGCCCGGTGACCGCGATGACCGAACGTAATTCCTGGCTGATCGGCAGGTCGAAGGGCTCGGCGGCATCGTCGAAATACATAAGCTTGACGATGCGGAGATAGTAGAATGCGCCCACCACACTGGTCAGCACGCCGATGACGGCGAGCGCATAGAGGCCGGCCTCGATGGCCGCGAGGAAGACATAAAGCTTGCCGAAGAACCCGGCGAGCGGCGGAATTCCGGCCAGCGAGAACATGAAAACCGCGAGCGCGAGGGCAATGCCCGGATTGGTCTTTGACAAGCCTGCAAGATCCGCAATCTGTTCGACCATGCGGCCTTGCCGACGCATGGTCAGAATACAGGCGAAGGTGCCGATCGTGGTGACCAGGTAAATGGTCATGTAGATCAGGACGCCCCGAATCCCGATCTCGGTTCCGGCGGCGAGACCGATTAGCGCATAACCGACGTTGCCGATCGAGCTGTAGGCCATCAGCCGCTTGATATTGCGCTGGTTGATCGCGGCAAAAGCGCCCAACGCCATCGACAAGATTGCGATCAGCACGATGATCTGCTGCCATTGGACGACGAGGTCGCCAAACGGCCCGATCATGACACGCATCAAGAGCGCAATCGCCGCCACCTTCGGAGCCGCAGCAAAAAAGGCCGTCACCGGGGTCGGCGCGCCCTCGTACACGTCCGGTGTCCACATATGAAATGGCACCGCGGAAACCTTGAAGGCCAGACCCGCGATAACAAAAGTCAGGCCGACGATTAGGCCGACGGATGGCGATTCGTGCCCGAATATTTCGGCGAGGGCCGCAAAACTCGTCGTTCCGGTGAACCCGTAGACAAGGGATGCGCCATACAGCAGGAGACCCGAAGACAAGGCGCCGAGGACGAAATACTTAAGCCCAGCCTCGCTCGAACGGATGGTATCCCGTCGAAATGCGGCGACGACGTAGAGCGACAAGCTCTGCAGCTCAAGGCCCAAATAGAGAGCGATCAGATCGTTCGCCGAAATCATCATCATCATGCCAAGCGCGGCGAACAGAAACAGTATCGGGTACTCGAAACGATCGATGCGTTCGCGTTGATTGAAGTCGCTCGACAGAATAAGGGCGAGCACGGTGCCGAGCAGCGCCAGAACCTTCATAAAGGCGGCAAAGTCGTCGACGACAAACATGCCGGCGAACGTCGTCGTCGGCGTGCCGTGGCGAGTCGCGACAACGGCGAGCGTGGTCGCCAACAAAACGGCGATGGTAAACCACGACACCATGCGAGTGCCGTCGCCGCGCGTAAACACGCCCATCATCAACAGCACCATGCCGGCCGCGGCGAGAAATATTTCGGGCAACGCCGGCAGAAGGTCAGGAAACGTGGACATCGCCTATTGCCCCGCCACGATCATTGCCTGGCTCGCCGCCAAGGCGGTCTCGTAATTCTGGATCAAATGCACGACGGAGGTGTGGATCATGTCGAGGAACGATGATGGATAGATACCCATCCACAGCATTACCACCACCAGTGGCGCGAAGACCGCGATTTCACGCGGGCTGAGATCGGTGAAATCCTTGATGTCGTCCTTCGTCATGGTGCCGAAGATGACACGCCGGTAGAGATAGAGCATGTAGGCCGCGCCGAGGATGATCCCCAGCCCGGCCAGCACGGCGACCCAGGTGTTGACCTGAAACACGCCGACGATGACGAGAAACTCGCCGACGAAGCCGCTGGTCCCGGGCAGGCCGACCGAGGCCAGCATGAAAGCCATGAAAATGAAAGCATAGACCGGCATCCGGTGGACCAAGCCATCGAAGCGGTCGATGACGTGGGTGTGGAGCCGGTCGTAAACCACGCCGACTACGAGGAACAATGCCGCCGAGACCACGCCATGGCTCAACATTTGGACGATCGCGCCTTCGACCGCAGGCTGATTGAGCGCGAAGATGCCGATCGTCACGATACCCATATGGGCAACCGACGAATAGGCGATCAATTTTTTCATGTCGGTCTGCACCAACGCGACCAGCGAGGTATAGATGATGGCGACCACGCTGAGCGTGAAGATCAGCGGCGTGAAATATTCCGTGGCGTCAGGAAACATCGGTACCGAAAACCTGAGAAAACCGTATCCCCCCATCTTCAGCAGCACGCCGGCCAGGATAACCGACCCCGCCGTCGGCGCCTGGACATGGGCATCGGGCAGCCAGGTATGAACCGGCCACATCGGCACCTTCACGGCAAAGGAAGCGAAGAACGCTAACCAAAGCCAGATCTGGACCTGTCGCGAGAAGCCGTGTTCCATGATCGTCGGTATGTCGGTGGTGCCGACCGAGAAATAGATCGCCAGCATCGCCAGCAGCATCAGCACCGACCCGGTCAGCGTGAAAAGAAAGAACTTGAACGCCGAGTAAACGCGGTCCTCGCCGCCCCAGATGCCGATGATGAGAAACATCGGGATGAGAACGCCCTCGAAGAACATGTAGAAGGTGATCAGGTCGAGGGCGCAGAACATGCCGACCATCAAGGTCTCGAGGACCAGGAAAGCGACCATGTATTCGCGAACACGGTAGGTGATGCACTCCCACGCCGAAAGAACGCAGATCGGGGTCAGGAAGGTCGATAGCAAGACGAAGAACATCGAAATGCCGTCGATCCCCATGTGGTAGGAGATATTGAACTCGGGCAGCCAATCGGCGCGCTCCTCGAATTGAAAGGCGGCCGTCGTCGGATCGAACAGCGCCCATAGCATCAACGACAAGGCGAAGGTTATGCCTGACGTCCACAGCGCGACCCAGCGCGCGTTGCGCGCCACGACCTCCTCTTCGCCGCGGACGAAGAGAATGAACAATGCCCCGATCAAGGGGAGGAAGGTGACGACGGTGAGGATGGGAAAGGTTTCCATTGCCTAGCCCGCCTGCTGGAACAGATACCAGGACAACAGGAACACCACGCCGATCAGCATGGCGAAGGCGTAGTGGTAGACATAACCGGACTGCAGCCGGCCAGCCCGGCGTGCCAGGCTAAGGGTCGTCGCGGCCAAGCCATCGGGGCCCAACCCGTTGATCAATGTGCCGTCGCCGGTGCGCCACAGGCCGTTGCCGAGGAAAAACGCCTGGCGCGTGAAAATGGCGTCATAGAGCTCGTCGAAATACCACTTCTTGAACAAGAACATATGCAGCCGCGGCATCCAGGAAACCGCGAGTCCCGGAAGCTGCTTCCAAGACATGTAGGCGATATAAGCGAGGATAATGCCGGCGACACCGACGACCAACGGCAGCAACTTCACCCACAACGGCGCATGATGTGCGGCCTCCATGGCATGGTTCTGCGGCAGGATCAGGATCGATTCGCGCCAGAACGCCTCGAAATCCGCACCGACGAACGTGTCATAGCCGAGGATCCCGCCGAAAGTCGCGCCGATCGACAGAAATGCCAGTGGTCCCAACATCGACAGCGGCGATTCGTGGACATGGTCCCAGGTCTTTTGGTCCATCCGCGGCGCGCCATGGAAGGTCAGGAAGATCAATCGGAAGGAATAGAGGGCGGTGAGCGCAGCGGCGGCAACGCCAAGCCAGAACGCCATGTCGCCGACATAGGTGTGGGCGCCCCACGCCGATTCGATAATCATGTCCTTGGAGTAGTAGCCGGCGAAAATCGGTATTCCGGAAAGCGCCAGGCTGCCGATGATCATCATGGCGTAGGTGTAGGGAATCTTGCGCCACAGGCCGCCCATCTTGCGCATATCCTGCTCGTCGCCCATGGCGTGGATAACCGAGCCCGAGCACAGGAACAGCAGCGCCTTGAAGAAGGCATGGGTAGCCAGATGGAAGATCGCCGCCGGGAATGCCGAAACGCCGGCGGCAAAGAACATGTAGCCCAACTGGCTGCATGTCGAATACGCGATCACGCGCTTGATGTCGTATTGGGTGATGCCAATGGTCGCGGCGAAGAAACAGGTGACGCCGCCGACGATGGTCACGACCATCAACGCATCGGGCGCATATTCGAAAACCGGTGACAGGCGGCAGACCATAAATACGCCCGCGGTGACCATCGTCGCCGCGTGGATCAGCGCCGAAACCGGTGTCGGGCCCTCCATGGCGTCCGGCAGCCAGGTATGGAGCAGGAATTGCGCCGATTTGCCCATCGCGCCGATGAACAGGAGCAGGCAGACGATGGTGAGGGCATCCCATTCGATGCCGATGAAGCTCATTGTCGTTCCCGCCACGCTGGGCGCGGCGGCGAAAATCGTCGCGTAGTCGACGCTGTCGAACAGCAGGAAGAGGCCGCAAATACCCATCAGGAAGCCGAGATCGCCGATACGGTTGACGACAAAGGCCTTGATCGCGGCGGCATTGGCGGCGGGGCGTTCATACCAGAACCCGATCAGCAGATAGGAGCAAAGACCGACGCCTTCCCAGCCGAAGAACAGCTGCACTAGGTTGTCGGCGGTCACCAGCATCAACATGAAGAACGTGAAGAAGCTCAAATAGGCGAAGAACCGCGGCTTGTGCGGGTCATGACCCATATAGCCGATCGAATAGACGTGAATCGCCGTCGACACGACCGACACCACGCCGCACATGACGGCGGTCAGCGTGTCGTAGTGGATGGCCCAGCTGAATTCGAGTGATCCCGAATCGATCCAGGTAAACAGAACGACGTGGGTCTCGTGCCCGTCGATCGCCACCGTAAAGAAGAGGATGACGGCAAAGATGGCGGATACGCACATCATCCCGACGGTCACCGCCATCGCCGCGGTGTCCTTGATCCAACGCCCGAACAGCCCGGCGATTATCGCGCCGAGCAAAGGCGGGAA
Source organism: Alphaproteobacteria bacterium (assembly GCA_024244705.1). Lineage (NCBI taxonomy): Bacteria > Pseudomonadati > Pseudomonadota > Alphaproteobacteria > Alphaproteobacteria bacterium. Next base: position 9,608 of record JAAEOK010000060.1, on the reverse strand, counting down.
TACGACAAGGACTTCCATGGCGGTCTATCCGTTCATCATGTTGATGTCCTCGACCGCGATCGAGCCGCGATTGCGGAAGTAGACGACCAAAATAGCCAAACCGATGGCCGCTTCGGCGGCGGCAACGGTCAACACGAAAACGGCGAATATCTGGCCGACCAGGTCTTGCAGCGTGGCCGAAAAAGCGACCAGATTGATGTTGACGGCGAGCAGCATCAATTCGATCGACATCAGAATTACGATGACGTTCTTGCGATTGATGAAGATCCCGAAAACGCCGATCGTGAAGATAATCGCCGCGACGGTGAGGTAATGACCCAATCCGATTTCCATCCGCCTACACCCCGCTACCGGTGGGCACTTTCTTGATCTCCACCGAATCCTCGCGCCGGCGGCGAATCTGGCTGGCGATGCGTTGCCGTCGTACGTCGGGGCGATGCCGGAGGGTCAACACGATGGCGCCGATCATCGCGACCAGCAGAACCAAGCCGGCCGCCTGAAACAGATAGACATACTTCGTGTAGAGGAGCTGGCCGAGCGCCCGCGTGTTGCTGACCGCCTCCGCGGGCGGGACCGGATCGGCCAGAATGGCCTTGGTTTCAGGCGCAAGCACCCACCCGGCGCCGACGAGAATGAGCTCGACGACGAGGATCAGCGCCAGCACGGCACCGACCGGCAAATACTGCTGAAAGCCTTGGCGTAGCTCGACGAAATTGATGTCCAGCATCATGACGACGAACATGAACAACACGGCTACGGCGCCGACATAGACGACGACCAGGATCATCGCCAGGAACTCCGCCCCCAGCAGGACGAATAGAGCCGCGCCATTGAAGAAAGCTAGGATCAGGAACAGCACCGAGTGCACGGGATTGCGGGCGGAGACCACCATGACCGCCGACGCGATGGCGATGGCGGAAAACAAATAAAACGCGAAGGCCTGGATGATCACGCGACCCTCCGCCCGTGCCGATGCGTTATGCCCACCTTGATCCCCTTCCCCTTATCGATTTCGTTCAGCGGTACGGTGCGTCGAGTGCCAAGTTGGAGGCGATCTCCGATTCCCAGCGGTCGCCGTTGTCGAGAAGCTTTTGCTTGTCATACATCAGCTCCTCCCGGGTCTCGGCTGCAAACTCGAAATTCGGTCCCTCGACGATGGCATCGACCGGGCAGGCCTCCTCGCAGAAGCCGCAATAGATGCATTTCGTCATGTCGATGTCGTAGCGGGTGGTCCGTCGGCTGCCGTCCGCCCGCGGTTCCGCTTCGATCGTGATCGCTTGGGCCGGACACACCGCCTCGCAGAGTTTGCAGGCAATGCAACGTTCCTCCCCATTGGGATACCGGCGCAATGCATGTTCGCCCCGGAACCTCGGGCTCAGGGGGCCTTTTTCGTAAGGATAGTTGATCGTCACCTTGGGCTTGAAGAAATACTTGAGGGTCAAGCTCATGCCCGACAACAACTCTCCTAGCAAGACGGTGCGTGCCCCGCGGTCCAACATTGCTATGTCCTCTCTCCGCTAAGAGCCGGCCTTTGTCTGAGATCGGCCGCCGCCCGTCCTCGATATGACGCCTCATTTACCATCATCGTGCGCCTACCTCACCGGAACCCAGCCGGTGACCATCAATACGCCGGCAACGACCACCACCGCCGCCAGGGAAATCGGCAGAAACACCTTCCAGCCAAGCCGCATCAGCTGATCGTAGCGATACCGTGGAAACGTCGCCCGCACCCAAAGAAAGACAAACAAGACAGCGGCAATTTTTAGGGCAAACCAAATTGGGCCGGGAATCCAGGTCAACGGCTCGATCTCGATCGGCGCCAACCAACCGCCGAGGAACAGAACTGTGGTTATGCCGCTCATCAAAATCATATTGGCATATTCGCCGAGGAAGAAGAGCGCGAACGGGAACGCCGAATATTCCACGTTGTATCCGGCGACGAGTTCGGCCTCGGCTTCCGGAAGGTCGAACGGTGCGCGGTTGGTTTCGGCCAGTGCGGAGACGAAGAAGATGACGAACATGGGGAGCAACGGCAGCCAATGCCAGCGCCAAAATCCGCCCTCCTGCGACATGACGATTTCACTTAGATTCAACGATCCCGCAACCAGCAGCACGGTGATCATTACGAACCCGATCGAAACCTCGTAGGAAACCATCTGGGCGGCCGACCGCAGCGCGCCGATGAAAGGGTACTTCGAATTGCTGGCCCACCCCGCCATGATGATTCCGTAGACGCCGAGAGAAGAAATCGCGAACAGATACAAGATGCCAACGTTGATGTCGGCGAGCACGAGACCGGCATCGAAGGGAATTACCGCCCAAGCCACCAGGCTGAGGCTGAACGTCACGATCGGCGCCAGGATGAATACCACGCGGTTTGCGCTGCTCGGAACGATCGTCTCCTTGAGCAGCAGCTTGAAGCCGTCGGCAAACGGTTGCAGCAGGCCGAATGGCCCAACCACATTGGGGCCTTTTCGCAATTGCATGGCGGCAATGACCTTGCGCTCGGCATAGGTCAAATAGGCAACGCTAATGATGATCGGCACGACGATCAAAATGATGTAGAGCACGATCAGCGCCGTTGGCCAGATATAGGTATCGAGGAAACTACCCATCGGTGCCGGTCCTCACATCGGGTCCGATGCCCAGCTCCGCGGCGCACTGAGCCATGGTTTCCGAAGCCCGGCTGACCGGGCAGGTCATATAGAAATTTCGAATAGGAAGCTGGAACGGTGTTGAAGCATCCATGGCGGCGGGTCCGGTCAACGAGCCGCCAACTTCTTCGTTGTCGCGCATGCCGAATAGCGTTCCGTCCTGGTCGAACATCAAGGCGCGCAATTGGTCGAGATTGTCAAAGGGCAATTTGTGCCCCAAGGGCTCCGACAAGGCGCGGATGATGGTCCAGTCCTCGCGTGCATCCCCGGGCGGGAAAACGGCGATTTCGGTCATCTGCAAGCGGCCTTCGGTGTTGACGTAGGTTGCCGACTTTTCCGTGTAGGCCGCGCCAGGAAGAATAACATCGGCGCGATGGGCACCAGCGTCACCGTGATGACCCTGATAGATCACGAATGCCTCGCCGAGCGCATTCATGTCGATTTCGTCAGCACCCAGTAAGTAGACCGCGCCGATCTCGCCGGCACCCGCGCCGGCAAGGATACCCGACACGTCACGGCCGCCTGTTCGAGGTAAGAAACCGATATCTAGACCGCCGACGCGGGCCGCTGCGGTATGGAGAACATTGAACCCGTTCCATCCGTCGATCGCCACGCCATACTTTTCTGCGATTTGCGTTGCGGTCGCATAGACGGCAGCGCCGTCGGCCCGCGCAAGCGCGCCCTGGCCAAGGATCAGCATCGGTCGTTCCGCGCTTTCGAGAATCCGGGCAAAATCGGCCGTTCCGTCCAGCACGGCGAGCAGGGTCTCCGGACCGGCGCCCAGCTTCAGAACCGGGAAGGTGTGGTCGATATCGGGTCCAATCGAAGCGGTGCCAAACCCGCCCATCAACCACCGCTTACGCAAGCGGGCCTCGATGATTGGGGCTTCGTGCCGGGGATCCGCCGCTACCATCAAGCAGGCATCGGCCTGCTCGATACCGGCGATCGTCGTATTGAAAATATAGTTCTCGCGGCGCGACGGATCGAACCACGCCCCATCCTGACGGCAATCGAGGTGCGGCGAGCCAAGCACGGCCATGAGATCCTTCAATGCGTACATCGCCTCAACATCAGCCTGATCGCCGGCGATTGCCGCCACGCGGTCGCCCGGTATCTCCTTGAGGCGGGTCGCGATGACGGTGAACGCTTCGGTCCACGACGCCTCTTGCAGCTTACCCTCGCGCCTCACGTAGGGGCGATCGAGACGTTGGCGCAATAGGCCATCGCAGGCGAAGCGCGTCTTGTCTGAAATCCATTCCTCGTTGATGTCTTCGTTCAGACGCGGAAGAACACGCATCACCGCCCCGCCCCGCGAGTCGACGCGGATATTGCTGCCAACCGCGTCCATGACATCGATCGATTCGGTCTTGGTCAATTCCCACGACCGGGCGCTAAAGGCATAGGGCTTCGAGGTCAATGCCCCAACCGGGCAAAGGTCGATCACGTTGCCCGACATTTCGGACGTCATCGTCTTTTCGAGGTATGTGGTGATCTCCATATGCTCACCACGATTGACCGCGCCCAATTCCGGCACACCCGCGACCTCGGTGGCAAACCGGATACAGCGGGTGCAGTGAATACACCGGGTCATGATCGTCTTGATCAACGGCCCCATGTACTTGTCCTTCACCGCGCGCTTGTTCTCGTGATAACGGGTGCGATCGCCGCCATAGGCCATCGCCTGATCCTGCAGGTCGCATTCTCCGCCCTGGTCGCAGATCGGACAATCGAGCGGGTGGTTGATGAGCAGGAACTCCATCACCCCCTGGCGTGCCTTTCGCGCCACGGCGGAGTTGGTACGGATCACCATGCCCTCGCCTGCCGGCATCGCGCACGAAGCGATGGGCTTTGGCGACTTCTCCATCTCGACCAGGCACATTCGGCAATTGCCCGCGATCGACAGGCGCTCGTGATAGCAAAAGCGAGGAATTTCCACGCCCGCGATCTCACAGGCCTGCAGCACGGTCAGCCCGCGCTCGACATCGATTTCCTTGTCGTCGATGGTCAGCTTCACCATGGCCGTCCCCTCACGCCGCCGCTTGGCCGGTCGTTTGGCGTTCGACGATACGGCGTTCCAATTCAGGCCTAAAATGCCTGATCAGGCCTTGTATAGGCCACGCCGCCGCGTCGCCCAAGGCGCAGATCGTATGGCCTTCGACCTGGTAGGTCACCTCGAGCAGCATATCGATTTCGCCGACTTCGGCCTCGCCGCGCACCAACCGTTCCATAACGCGCCACATCCATCCCGTGCCCTCCCGGCAGGGCGTGCATTGGCCGCAGCTTTCATGCATGTAGAATTTGGAAAGGCGCGCGATGGCCTTGACGATATCGGTCGACTTGTCCATCACCATTACGGCCGCCGTGCCGAGCCCTGACTTGACCTCCCGCAAGGCGTCGAAATCCATCAGCACCGTATCGCAAATCGATTTCGGCAGAAGCGGTACGGACGATCCCCCCGGTATGATGGCGAGCAGATTATCCCAACCGCCGCGTACGCCGCCGGCATGCTTCTCGATCAGCTCGCGCAGTGGGATGCTCATCGATTCTTCAACATTGCACGGCTCGTTGACGTGGCCGGAAATGCAATAGAGTTTGGTTCCGTGGTTGTTTTCGCGGCCAAATCCCGTGAACCACGAAGCGCCGCGTCGCAATATCGTTGGCGCGACGGCAATGGTCTCGACATTGTTGACCGTCGTTGGACAACCGTAGGCACCAGCATTGGCGGGGAACGGCGGTTTTAACCGCGGCTGTCCCTTCTTTCCTTCGAGACTTTCGAGCAGGGCGGTTTCTTCACCACAGATGTAGGCGCCGGCCCCGCGATGCACATAAAGGTCGAAATCCCAGCCGCTCTCGCAGGCGTTACGGCCGACCAGCCCGGCCTCGTAGGCCTCCGCAATCGCCTTTTCCAAAGCGACCGCCTCGTCGTAGAACTCTCCGCGAATATAGATATACCCGGTATGGGCGCCCATGCAGAAGCCGGCTATCAGGCACCCTTCGACCAGTTTATGGGGATCGTGGCGCATGACATCCCGATCCTTGCAGGTCCCAGGTTCCGACTCGTCGGCATTTACCACCAGATAATGCGGCCGGCCGTCACTCTCCTTGGGCATGAATGACCACTTCAATCCCGTGGGGAAACCTGCGCCGCCCCGTCCTCGCAGACCGGAACTCTTCATCTCCTCGATGATGGCGTCGCGCCCGCGGCCCAGGATCTCCTTCGTTCCGTCCCAATCGCCGCGACGGCGCGCACCGGCAAGGCCTGGATCGTGGATACCGTAGAGATTGGTGAAAATCCGATCGGCGTCGCGCAGCATCAACTTTCTCCCATCTGCTCAATATCAATCAGGACCTTGGGTCCCGATTGCGGCGCCGATGTCTGACGACCCGATTGCGATCCGATAGGCGGCTGTTCGCCACGGCGGAGAGCATCCAGAACCGCAATCGTCTTTTCGCGGTCCAGGTCCTCATAATAATGGTCGCCGATTTGCATCATGGGTGAATTCACGCAAGCCCCGAGACACTCCTGTTCAAGCAACGTGAACGTGCCGTCATCGGTGGTTTCCCCCACTTCGATACCGAGATTCTCTCGGCATGCGTCAAGAACCTCTTCGCTGCCGCGCAACCAGCACGGAGTCGTCGTGCAGACCCACACAACATGAGTGCCGACCGGCTTGTCGAAATACATGACATAAAAACTGACGACCTCATAGACGCGGATGATCGGCATGCCGAGATAGTCGGCAACGTATTCGATGGCCGCTTTCGACAACCAGCCGTTCTGCTGTCGCTGCGCGAGATCGAGCAACGGCATGACCGCGCTGGCCTGGCGGCCATCGGGATATTTCGCGATATACGCGTCCGCCTTGGCCAGGTTTTCCGGCGTAAAGGCGAAGCTTTCCGGCTCCACTGCCCAATCGGCGGTCATCTGTCGACCTCCCCGAAGACGATGTCCATGGAGCCGAGAATGGCGACCGAATCGGCCAGCATGTATCCCTTGCAGCAAAAATCCATCGCCTGAAGATGCGCAAAACCGGGCGCCCGGATCTTGCATCGATAGGGCCGGTTAGTGCCGTCCGATACAAGATAGACGCCGAACTCGCCTTTCGGCGCCTCGACCGCCGTATAGGTCTCGCCCGGTGGCACGTGGAAGCCTTCGGTAAACAGCTTGAAATGATGGATCAACGCTTCCATCGAGCGTTTCATTTCACCCCGCTTCGGCGGCGCGACCTTCTGATCGTCGGCGACGTGCCGACCGTCCGGCATTTGCGCGCAACATTGCTCGATGATGCGCAGGCTCTGCCGCATCTCCTCGATACGTACCAAGTAGCGGTCGTAGCAATCCCCGTTTTTGCCGACTGGGATATCGAAATCCATCCGATCGTAGACGTCGTACGGCTGAGCCTTGCGCAAGTCCCACGCGACGCCGGAACCCCGCAGCATGGGGCCCGTGAAACCCCAATCGATGGCGTCCTCGGCCGATACGATCCCGATATCGACCGTCCGCTGCTTGAAAATGCGGTTCTCGGTCAGCAGGCCTTCCATGTCGTCGATAATCTTGCCGAAACGGCCGGCCCATTCCAACACATCGTCGAGCATTCCGGCAGGGATATCCTGGTGGACTCCACCAACTCGGAAATAAGCCGAATGAAAGCGAGCGCCACTCGCGCGCTCGTAGAACTCCATCAAATGCTCGCGCTCTTCGAAAGCCCACAGCATCGGCGTCATGGCGCCGACGTCAAGGGCGAACGCCGGGACGTTCAAGAGATGGTTGAGAATGCGTGTGATTTCACAAAACAGAACCCGTATGTACTGGGCGCGTTCCGGCACTTCGAGGCCGAGCAACTTCTCGGCGGCGAGCACGAAGGCATGTTCCAACGACATTGGTGAGACATAATCCAGGCGATCGAAATACGGTATGGCCTGCAAATATGTCTTGTGCTCGATCAGCTTCTCGGTGCCGCGGTGAAGGAAGCCGACGTGCGGGTCGACACGCTCGACGACTTCGCCGTCGAGTTCCATGACCATGCGCAGAACTCCGTGCGCCGCAGGATGCTGCGGGCCGAAATTCAGGGTGTAGTTTCGGATCGCGACTTCGGCCATTAGGACGTTTTTTCCTCAGCCTTCTCGTCGCCCGGCAAAGACGGGGTCATGCCTTCCCAGGGACTGAGGAAATCGAAAGTCCGAAACTCCTGGACCAATTTGACCGGTTCGTAGACGACGCGCTTCTGTTCGGTATCGTAGCGCGGCTCGACATAGCCGGTCAGCGGAAAGTCCTTGCGCAAGGGGTGCCCCTGGAAGCCGTAGTCGGTCAAGATACGGCGAAGATCGGGATGGTCCTCGAAGAACACACCATAGAGGTCCCAAATCTCGCGCTCGAACCAGTTCGCCACACTGAACACGCCGCTGACCGTCGGGACAGGGCTATCTTCAGCGCACGATACCTTGACCCGGCAACGCTGGTTATGGTTGAGGCTCAACAAGTTATAGACGACCTCAAACCGTTCTGCCCGGTCCGGATAATCGACGCCGCATACATCGACCAGCAGCTTGAACGAGCATGTGCTGTCATCGCGCAGGAATTGGAGCACTCGCGCGATCCCTTCGCGGCGGGCCCGAATGATCAGTTCGCCGTTGCCGTCTTCCACCGCGGTAACGTCGCGCCCCAAAGATCCGCGGACGTGCTCGCCAAGTTCGATCAGCGCCTGTTCCATATGCGTCCTTGCTCTCGGTTGCCTACCGGCTTAGCGAGCCGGTGCGCCGAATCTTTTTCTGCAGTTGCAAAAACCCATAGAGCAGAGCTTCGGCGGTCGGCGGGCAACCAGGTACATAGATATCTACCGGAACGATTCGGTCGCAGCCGCGCGTGACCGAGTAGGAATAATGATAGTAACCGCCACCATTGGCGCACGACCCCATTGAGATCACATAGCGGGGCTCGGCCATCTGGTCATAGACCTTGCGCAGTGCGGGTGCCATTTTGTTGCATAAGGTGCCCGCGACGATCATGACATCGGACTGGCGCGGGCTCGGTCGAAATACGATGCCGAACCGGTCCAGATCATAGCGGCTACACGCGCTATGCATCATCTCGACCGCGCAGCAGGCGAGACCGAAAGTCATCGGCCACATCGACCCCGTTCGGCACCAATTGATCACGTTGTCCAATTGGGCGACGATAAAGCCTTTCTCCTGCAACTCCTCCGTAACTGATTTGAGAACGCGGTCCTGCTCCGCGCCGGGCGGCAAGGGGCCGCCTTGTTTGAACTCGGCCTCTACTCCCATTCCAGCGCCCCCTTTCGCCACTCGTAGACGAATCCGACTGTCAGGATGGCGAGAAACAGAACCATCGACCAGAATCCAAAATATCCGATCTCGCCAAGGGTAATCGCCCACGGGAACAGGAACGCAACCTCGAGATCGAAAATAATGAACAGGATCGCAACCAGGTAGAACCGGACATCGAATTGGCCGCGGGCGTCATCGAACGGTTCGAACCCACACTCGTATGCGGACAATTTCTCCGAATCCGGGTTCTGCCGGGCAATGATATAGGATGCGAGCAACAGGACAGCGGACAGCCCGACCGCGATGCCAATAAAAATCAAAATCGGCAGGTATTCCAACAATAAGGAATCCACGTGGCGCGTCCTCTCCCTTTGCCCCAGCCAGCGCTCCTATATTGCGCTGCACGAACGCCGGGAAGTCCAGCGAAATAGGCGCTCCGAGGGTAATCCCTTATAGAACGTCAGGGGGAGGTTGGAAACCCCGTTTCCGAGCGCCGCGACGTAGAAGAACCCACGTCTGCGCCAAGATGGCTTATACCAAGTCTCTGTGAGTGGGACTCATATAGGGGCTTTCCGGAACGGTGTTTTTCTGATTCAAGATGGCAAACGGATGGAGGTTTGCCATGGGTTCTCCGGTTTCACTTCGAGACGATTTTGGTGCGGCCGGACT
>JAAEOK010000059.1 GCA_024244705.1 Alphaproteobacteria bacterium | reverse complement strand
GGTCGTCCAGACGATGAACGTCAACCGGAACACGGTGCTCGACACCGACAACGAGGGCATCCGGGTCAGCACCGACGTCTATAACGGCGCCTTCGTCGACCAGGCCAACACCATCACCATCAACAACAACAGCGTCGACACCGTCGACAGCGACGGCATCCTGGTCGTCAACGACGTCTACAGCGGGAACGGCGACGAGACGACGCTGCTGCAGACGGTCAACATCAACGGCAACACGGTGCTCAACACCGGGCCCGACGACCAGTTCGGCGGCGGCGAGGGCATCGAGGTCGACAACAAGGTGGAGAACTACCGGGCGACGATGTGGCAGACGGTCAACATCCTCAACAACAGCGTCGACAATGGCTACGCCGACGGCATTTTCGTCAACACCGAGGTCGACGACGACGCCACCGTGTTCCAGGACAACACGATCACCATTTCCGGCAACACGGTGTTGAACCAGATGGACGACGGCATCGCCGTGGTCAACAACCTCGACGACGGCGCCACCCTGCGCCAGACCCTCCATGTCGACAACAACACGGTTGCCAACAGCGGTGACGACGGCATCTTCATCGACGCCGACGTCGAGGACAGCTCCGACACCCGCCACTACCAGACCGCGACCGTGCGCCACAACACGGTGGTCAACAACTTCGGTGAAGGCGTCAATATCGACCTCAACGTCGACGACGGCGCGTTCTCGACCCAGACCTTCGCCATCGGCGGCAACTCGATCGCCGGTAATGGGTTCGGCTTCTACGGCGAGGGCGTCCTGATCGACATCGAGAACGACGACGACCTGACGACCACCTCGTTCTTCCTCGAGTTCTACAACAACGTCATCCACGACAATATGTTCGACGGGTTCGAGGTCAACCACGTTGTCTACAACTCGGCGGCGAGCGGGGTCTTCAACGCGGTGGTGACGAACAACTCGATCGTCAACAACGGCGACAGCGGCATCGAGATGTACTTCAAGACCGGCTACGAAGCTGAGGGCGGCGACCCCGCCGTGTCGATCGTCGATGTCGACTTCATCGGCAACACCGTCGGCGGCAACATGGGTAACGGCGGTAACGGCGACGGCATCTATGTAAGTTCGTCGGTCTTCTACGATGCCAGCGCCGCAGTCGCGCTCGAGTTCACCGACAACACGGTGTTCCTCAACGGCGACGACGGCATCGCGCTGCACAACGTTTGGACCGACGCCATCACCGGCGGGGCGGCGACGATGAGCGCGACCTTCGGCGGCAACGACATCAACGCCAATACCGACGACGGCGTGTACCTGTTCAACGACGGCGATACGGACGAATTGCACGCATCCCAGACCGTGCTGTTCATCCCCGGTGGCAACGTCATCAGAAACAACGGGGATTACGGTGTCTTTGGCGACAACAATGACTACGGCATCCAGTTCGTCAATCTCAACGTGATCGCGTTCTCGGGCAACGGCACCGCCTACTACGGCTTCGACAACACCACCGGCTTCATACAGACCATCGTCTACCAGCCGTAACCGGCACTATAGTGCCAACCCTTGCGGACGCGCCGCCCCTTTCGGGCGGCGCGTTTCGTTTTGGGCACCCGACACCGCGGGCATGGGGATGGCTGGGTCGGCCATGCTCGCGGCTCGGTTCGGGCGATTCGTGACCTTCTCCCGCAAGCGGAGAGGGAGTTCGACCGAGCCCGGCACATCTTCCTTCGCCCCTTACCCACGTTCCCTCGCCCCTTCGGCCTTGATCGCTTCGCATTCGTTTGATGCGAAGCGTGAATCAAGTCCGACATGATTGTATGGGAGCAAGATTCACGTTTCAGATCGAACTAATCTGAAACGATCTTGCTCCGTGGAGAGGGATGC
>JAAEOK010000058.1 GCA_024244705.1 Alphaproteobacteria bacterium | reverse complement strand
TTTCCACATTTTTCATTGATTATAATGCCTCTAGGAGCTAAAATAACAATAAATAGCCACAGGGGGTATAGATTAAGGGCCAAAAACTTACAAAAATCGGCCAAAATCGCTTGAAATCGGCATATTCTTCGATAATTTCTTCCAAAAAATTGTTGGGCGGAAGTGGTTTGTCGGAGGTCCACATGGCGGGTTGACACTGGAAATAACATTGTCAGAGTTTAGTTAAATGTTTCAACAAAGCCTAGGAACAGTTTCAAGATTGTCTTTGAAACGTAAAGTACCGGATGGCAATGGATTGAAAACTGTTCAAATTATCATGAAACTGTACAGATACGATCGGCGAATCTAAGGGAATTAACTGCACCGGAAACCAAGATTAACTTGATCTGCATAAATTGGCCAACATCGCTTAAATTTGCATTTTTTTCTCTAATTTCTTCCCAAAAAATGCTTTTTTGTCGATATATAGAAACGGATTTATTTACAACGTCAAATTGATTTAAAACCACGAAATAACATGGTCAGAGTTTAGTTGAATGTTTCAACAAAGCCTAGGAAAAGTTTCAAGATTGTCTTTGAAACGTAAAGTACCGGATGGCAATGGATTGAAAAACTGTTCAAATTATCATGAAACTGTACAGATACGATCGGCAAATCTAAGGAAATTAACTGCATCGGAAACCAAGATTAACTTGATCTGCATAAATTGGCCAACTTCGCTTAAATTGGCGTTTTTTTTCTCTAATTTCTTCCAAAAAATGCTTTTTTGTCGATATATAGAAAT
>JAAEOK010000057.1 GCA_024244705.1 Alphaproteobacteria bacterium | reverse complement strand
ATCATCCAGGACGAGTTCCTGAAGATGCAGGCGAAGATGAAGAAGACCATCATGTTCGTCAGCCATGACATCGACGAAGCGGTCAAGATGGCCGACCGCATTGCCATTTTCAACGAAGGCCGCCTCGTCCAGTACGACACGCCCGACAACATTCTCGCCCACCCGAAGAATCGCTTCGTCTCGGACTTCGTCGGTTCGGACCGGACGCTCAAGCGCCTCCAGCTCCTCAGCGTCGGCGACGCGATGATGCACGACCCGCCGAGCGTCCGCGCCGAGGACACGCTCGCGGCGGCTGCGGCGCGGATGGAGGAGCAAGGCCACACCTCCATCGTCATGGTCGGACCGAACGAACGGATCCGCGGCTTCGTCGATCTCCACACCGCGCAGACCACGAAAGGCAAGGTTGGCGAACACCACGAGACCCTGCCGACGACGATCAATGTCAACGAAGATCTGCGGACAGCCGTTTCAACCATGTTCAGGCACGATGTCGCGTGGCTCGCCTGCGTCGACTACGATCGCATATTCAAGGGATATGTGACCCTTCGCGGCATCACCCACCTGCTCGGCGAGGCCCACCGCGATGGCTGAACACGTCGCCGTCGCCGGCCTCCATCGTCTCTGGCGGATCGGGATTCTGATCCTGATCTTCGCTTTGGGCGCGTGGGCCTGGTCGAGCGGCCTGCTGCCGACGATGTTCGATCTGTGGGACGACATCGTCTACCTCGGGCGCCAGCACATCATGCTGGTGGCGATTTCAGGCGGCGCGGCGGTTCTTGTCGGCGTTCCGCTGGGCGTCGCGCTGACCCGATCGGCATTCCGGCGCTATGGCGATATCGTGCTCCAGTTGCTCAATGTCGGCGCGACGATCCCGACCCTCGCGATCCTCGCCCTGTCGATGAGCCTGCTCGGCATCGGCGATACGCCGGCGATCTTCGGTCTGTTCATCCTGACCCTCCTACCGATCGTCTCGAATACGCTTGCCGGTATTCGTGCCGTGCCGCCCCACTTGATCGAAGCGGCTCGTGGCATGGGCATGAGCGCTGGCCAGATCCTGTGGAAAGTCGAACTGCCGAACGCGATGTTCGTGATCTATGCGGGGATCAGGACCGCGCTGGCGATCAATGTCGGCACCGTGCCGCTGGCCTTTCTCATCGGCGGTGGCGGCCTCGGCGAACTAATCTTCAGCGGCATCGCGCTCAACGAATTCAGCATGATGCTGGCGGGCGCGATCCCGACCGCACTTCTGGCGATCTTCGTCGATTTCCTGATGGGGCAGATGCAGCTCTGGACGATCCCGCGCGGGGTCAATCCATTGCGATAGGCACCCATTTCACCCCCCGGTTTGGCCTCACCGAAGGCGAACCAACGAGAGAACAGAAAGAGGAGAGAATCATGAAATGTCTCAAGAGTATCCTGGCCGCGGTGGTGGCGGGCGCTGCCCTGACCGCCTCAGCCCAGGCCGACGAGATCGTGGTCGGCGGCAAGAACTTCACCGAGCAATTGCTGTTGGCCGAGATGACCGCGCAGCTTCTCGAAGCCAAGGGCTTCGACGTCGACAAGCGCGACGGTATGGGTTCACAGGTCGTTCGCGATGCGCAGTTGAACGGCCAGGTCGACGTTTATTGGGAATATACCGGCACGTCGCTGGTCACCTACAACAAGGTCGACGAAAGGCTCGACGCCGCGGCGACCTATGACAAGGTCAAGGAACTCGACGGCGAGCAGGGGCTGACCTGGCTCGACGCATCCAGCGCCAACAACACCTATGCGCTGGCGGTCAAGGACGGCGTCGAGGACACGGGCAGCATCAAGACCTTGTCCGACCTCGCCGAAAGCTACAACCAGGATGGCGGGCTGGTGATGGCAGTCAATGCCGAGTTCCCCAAGCGGCCGGACGGGCTGCCCGGCCTTGAGGAAGCCTATGGTTTCGAGACAACCCGCGCCGATCTCAAGGCTATGGATTCCGGCTTGACCTATCAGGCTCTGAACGAGGGGCAGGTCGATCTTGCGCTGGTCTTCGCCACCGACGGGCGCATTGCCGCCTTTGGCTTTCGGGTGCTGGATGATGACAAGGGATTCTTTCCCAATTACGCGATCGCACCGGTTGTCCGCTCCGACACGCTCGAGGCCAATCCCAAGCTCGCCGAGCCGTTGAACGCTCTTTCGGCGAAGCTTGACGACCAAACCATGCAGGCCCTCAATGCCCAGGTCGACGTCGACAAGAAATCGATCGAGAATGTCGCCACCGCGTTCCTGACCGAGAACGGCCTCATCTAGCCTCAATACCGAAACGGGCCGTCCCCGCGTTCGGTGGGGGCGGCTTCCCTTCGGGCTGGCCTCAATCCGGGTGATCGACGTTAGAGCCTTGGCGGCCCGACGCACTACGACAGTACACGGTTCAAGCGCGAACCGATCGACCGGCAAATACCTGATACCAAGTGCGCTTAATATTGAGTCGATATTGAGCACCCTTGGTATCAAGGTCTCAAAAGTCTTAGATTTTTTGATGCGGGCCAAGGCGTTCGGGTTGTGACTGGGTGCGGTGGCCCGCGTTGAAAAAACTGACAAGGAGGAAGCCGCGGGACGCTGGGTGCGGCCTATGGGGAAAGCCCCACGACGGCTTTTGTTCCTGGGGTCGGCCAGGCGATTTGTGACGAAGCTCTGGCGCGTTGATCCCGACCTTTTTCGGCTGGTTTGGCCCGGTTTTCCGGATGAGACGTTGCCGGTGGTCGGGGGGCGTCAGTCAACCGTGGAATTTGCAGCATACCGAACTGGCCCCGGGAACTGACAGGAGTCCGGCGGTGAGACGATCGACGTGACGGGCATCGGGTCATGCGGCCTGGTGCCTTGGTGGCGCCCTGGATCGCGGTAACTCACCACGCCGGAAGGTCTCGATGATGCGCATTGGGCCGCCGCAGTCGGGACACGGCTCTTGCAATGTCAGCGGCGGTGTGGGGTCGTCGTCGAACCGGTCTGGCGCGGCGTTTGCGGCGGTGCCGAGCAGTGCCCGGATCAGCGCGACCTTGTCCCTGCGACCAGCACCGGCGAGGAGGCCGTAGTGCCGGATGCGGTGGAATCCGTCAGGTAGGACGTGGAGCAGGAAGCGACGTATGAACTCGCCCGTCTCAAGGCGCATGACCTTCATCCGATCGCCGCGCTTGATCCGATAGTCCTTCCAGCGGAACGCCACGGTCTCGGCGTCCGCGCTGACGAGGCGATGGTTCGAGATGGCGACCCTGTGGGTGTAACGGCCGAGATAGGCGAGCACGGCCTCGGGGCCGCCGAACGGTGGTTTGGCGTACACGACCCATTCAACCTTGCGGAGCGGTTCGAGCCATTCTGCGAAGGCGTTGGCATCGGCCAGTCCGGTGAGATCACCGAAGAAGGTGAGCGCGCCGGAGCGATGCAGAGCCAGCAACCCCTCCAAGAATAGACGACGGAACAGCCGGGACAGCACCCGGACCGGCAGGAAGAAGCCCGGTTTGCAGGCGACCCACCGGGTGCCGTCCGGCGACAGGCCACCGCCGGGAACGATCATGTGGATGTGGGGATGGTGCGTGAGCGCAGAGCCCCAGGTGTGGAGCACGCTGGTCATGCCGACACGTGCTCCAAGGCGCTTGGGATCAGCGGCGATCGTCGTAACGGTCTCAGCTGACGCCCTGAACAGCAAGCCGTAGATGGCGCGCTTGTTCCAGTAGGCGATCCGCGCGATCTCGGCCGGCAGGGTGAACACGACGTGGAAATACTCGACCGGCAGCAGGTCCTCGCCGCGCGCGGCCATCCAGTCCCGAGCCGCGGGCCCCTGACACTTGGGGCAATGACGGTTCTTGCAGGAGTTGTAGGCGATGTGGTGGTGGCCGCACTTGGCGCAGCCAGCCACATGCCCGCCGAGCGCCTCGGTCCGGCAGGCCTCGATCACCGACATCACCCTCAGCTGGGAGAGGCTGACATGCCCCGCATTGGCCCGCCGCCACGCGGGGCCGTACGCACGGAAGATGTCAGCGATCTCCAGCTTCGGGCGGGGCAGCGCCCGCGCCCGTCATTCCAGACTTCGGTCCCGAAGTTGCTCCAGCAGTTCGTAGGGGCTCGCCGTGTCGCGGATCAGCTTGGTGGCGACATGGGTGTAGCGGGCCGTGGT